>NZ_JBFUGN010000915.1:0-2472 GCF_056402895.1 Rhizobacter sp. P3_B12
CGGTGTGGCTGCTGCCGCAGGCGATGCCGCTGCCGCAGAAGCAGTCGCAGCCGATGCTCGACGGCCACCTGCTGCAGCTGCTGGCCGGGCCGGAACGCATCGAGGCCGGCTGGTGGGACGGCGACGCGGTCGAGCGCGACTACTTCATCGCGCAGCTGCCCGATGGCGCGCTGGTGTGGATCTACCGCGCGCGGCTGCCGCTGTCGGCGCAGTCGGAGGGCGAGGGGTGGTTCCTGCAGGGGCGGTTCGGATAGTCCGAATTTCAAGCTGGTAAATTGGTCAAAATTTTCACCAAAGAAGTGAGTGACGCCAAACTTACCCCCGTCCTGCAACGTCAGCTGCTGCTGCAATTCGGCGACCGACTCAAGCGCCTGCGCAAGGGGCAGGGCTTGGGCACGGTCGAGATGGCAGCGCGCGTGGGGATCACCCGGAACACCCTGAGGGCCGTCGAGTCGGGTGACCCGGCGCCTTCGATCGGGACCTATCTGCAGGTCATGTCTGTCCTGGGCATCAGTGGTGACTTGGCGCTCTTGGCGGGGGATGCGTTGCAGCCGGCGCCGTCAGGGTCGGCTGCAGCGAACTCACGCCGTGCGCGACCTTTGGTGCAAGTGCGAGTTTCGACAGATTCGTCGCACCACCTGATCCAGGATCTGCAAAGCATGGCCCTGCATGAAGAAGCTGTCCGACGTGCTCGCGCCGATCCGCGGCTGGTGCGGCAAGCGCAGGACACACTGCAGCGCTGGCTCGACGCCGGAGAGTCGCGGTCCGCGGGTTTGTGGCGGGAATGGCAAGACATCCTCCTTCATGAGCGGTGGCGGAAGATCCTGGGTCGAACACGGCGTGCGCAGGAACTTCGCCAGGCTTCGCCGCTGGTCACCGTGTTGCCCGATGACGTGCGGCGTGACGTGCTGGCTCAGGTGAGCCGGCTGAAGAAGGGTGTCATGTTCGGTGATGTGGAGCAGCAGGAGAATCCGTGACACGGGAAGAACTCGAGCACATCATCCGCGCGTCCACTTCATGCACCCGAACTCGCCGAGAAGATCGAAGGGGCCATTGGCGAGGGCTCGACCTTTCATGAGTCCTACGGGTACTACGCCCAGGGGGTTGGTCCTGAAACAGCCATGTTGCCTGCAGAGTGGATGAGTCGCGTGCATCGAATTCAGAATGGCAACACCAACGACCGGGTGGGTTACTGCCTGGATGTCCTGGACCTCTTCATGTCGAAGGCGTGGGCTGGTCGAGAGAAGGAGCGCTACTTTTGCCGGGCGCTTGTGGCGCATGGGCATGTCGAGCCGGATCAAGCTCTCGCTCAAGTGGCACACATGCCGCTGGACGAGAAGCAGCAGCGTGATCTGCGCGCGCGCATCCGCCGCTGGAGCAAGGCCGCAGGCAGCTGAGTTCCCGATGACGGTCAGCGCGGCTTCAGCGCCAGCTTCAACAGGTTGCTGCGCTGCCACGCCTCCACCTCCTCGTTCAGCAGGAACAGCGTGCGCGGGTGCGTCTGCGCCCAGCCTTCGGTGAAGCCGAGCGTGGCCTGCCGGCCGCCCAGCTGCAGCTGGAGCGCAGTCGGGTCGACCGGCCCGCGCGCATGGCACTTGATGATGGCCAGCCGCAGGCACAGCACCTGGGCCGCGAAATCGGTGTTCGCGAGCTGCGGCTCCACCTTGCGCAGGCCGCCGCGCTGCGCCAGCACCAGCTCGGCGAGCCGGCGCTGCTGAGATTGCGAGAAGCCCGCCGCATCGACATTGCCCAGCACGTAGGCGCTGTGCCGATGGTGGTCGTGGTGCGAGATCATCATGCCCATCTCGTGCAGCGCGCAGGCCCAGCGCAGCTCGCGCGCCTGGATCGGGCTGCGCTGCGGCGCCACGCTCGCATGCAGCGCATCGGCCACGCTCGCGACGCGCCAGGCCTGCGTGGTGTCGACCTCGAAGCGCCGCTGCATCTCCACCACCGAAGCGTCGCGCATGTCGTGACCCTCGCGGTCGCGCGATTCGGCATGCAGCCGCTCGTCGAGGTCGAAGATCACGCCCTGGCGCAGCGCGCCGCGCGCCGGCTGCAGCAGCTGGATGCCGAAGTGCGTCGCGAGCGTGTACAGGATCGCGAGGCCGCCGGCGATCACCGCGCGGCGGTCTTCCTTCAACCCGGGCAGGCTCAGCTTGTCGATGCGGCCGGCCTTCAGGCACTGCTCGATGCACCAGCGCAGGCCGTCGGGCGTGATCGCGCCGTCGGTGATGCCGCTTGCCTGCAGCAACTGCGACACCGCGCCGGCCGTGCCCGACGAACCCAGCGCCTCGCGCCAGTGCTGCGGCGCGAAGGGTGACAGCGCTTCCTCGAGCTCGGCGCCGGCGGCCACCTGCGCGGCGCGGAACGCGGCCTCGCTGAAGCGCCCGTCGGCGAAGTAGCGCATCGACAGGCTGACGCTGCCGACCTGGAACGACTCGGCGCGCAGCGGCGTGCGGCCCTGGCCGAGGA
>NZ_JBFUGN010000916.1:0-2471 GCF_056402895.1 Rhizobacter sp. P3_B12
CAGCCGGCCCACCGACACCATCTGCTTCAGCAGCGCCTCGAGCGGCGAGTTGTCGAGCAGCGAGCGCGGGCGCGCGCGGCGCCAGCGGGCGATCACCCAGCCGATCGACATCATCGTCAGCCAGCGCGCGCCGGTGCGGATCACGCCGATCGAGTCGGAGCGGTACACCTGCTCGGCGCGGAAGTTCTCCCACACCTCGCACAGCGCCGCGACGGCCGCGTCGAAATCGTCGCAATGGCTGGCCAGTGCGGCGGCATTGATCGCGCCGGCCGAGGTGCCGGTGATCACGGGGAAGGGGTTGCTGCGGTCGTCCGGCGAGACCTCGCGGCGGATCTGCGCGAGGGCCTTCAGGACGCCGACCTGGTAGGCGGCACGGGCCCCGCCTCCGGTGAGGATCAGGCCCGTGGTGGGTGATGTCGGCATGGGGCTCGAGTGTAGACACCCCGGGCCCGGAGACCGATCCGGTTCAGCCCGGATCAGTGGTCGTGCTTGTCGTGCTTGTCGTGCTTGTCATGCCCACGGCCATGGCCGCGGCCGCGGTCATCGCGGCGGTCGTGATCGTGGTCATGCTCGTGTTCACGGCGCCAGTGCTCCTGGTACCAGTCCTCGCGCACGAAGTACACCGGCTGGCCGCAGGCCGCGTACTGGCCGCAGTAGCGGCCCCAGTTCTTCTGGTGGCCCGGCGGCACGCGCAGGTAGATCGGGCGGCGCTCGACCACCACGGCCGGCGGCTGCTGGATGATGATCGGCTGCGGGTTGATCACGATCGGCGGCGGTGCATTGCCGATGTCGATGCGGCCATAGACGCCGGGCTGGCTGACGCTGACCGACACGCCGACGTCGGTGGCAAAGGATGAGGCACTGGCGACGGCCAGTGTGATCAGGGCGAGTGCTTGCTTCATATGCGACCTCCTGCGTGTTGACGCAGATCTGATGATGCGCTTAGAACGTTGCTGGAGCGTGTGGTGCCGACAGGGAATGTGCCAACTCGTGACTACTGGTAACCCCTGCCACCACTACTCGTAAACGATGCCGGCCCGCCCGTGCGCGCTCTCGACCCAGCGCGCCAGTGCCGCATCGCTCGGGAAGAAGCGGCTCTCCTCGCCCAGGTCGAGCTCGCCGACGGCCGCGTCGCGCTGCACCACCAGCCGCACCGCCAGGCCCTGCGTCGTCGTGCCCTGGTCGGTCTGCACGCGCCGGCTCGGGAAATCGCGCAGCACCTCGGCCACCGGCGGCACGCTGCCGTTGACCTCGACGCGCAGGTACTTGCCGAAGCGGCAGCGCGCGGTGGCCAGGTCCCACACCTGCTGCACGTTCAGGCGCATGCCGCCGGAGAAGCGGTCGGGCTGCACCTTGCCCGAGACGATGATCAGCTCGTCGTCCTTCAGCAGGTCCTTGTTGGCGTTCAGCAACTCCTCGTTGGCCACCGCCTCGATCGCCTCGCTCTTGTCGTCGAGCTTGAAGATCGCGACACGGCCGCGCTGGCCGTTGATCACCCGCAGGTCGCCGACGATGCCGGCCAGCATCTGCGGCTCGCGGCTGTCGATCACGTCGGCGATCTTGCGCTTGGCGAAGCGCCGCACCTCGTCGCCGCTCTGGTCGAACAGGTGGCCCGACAGGTAGAAGCCGAGCGCGACCTTCTCGAAGCTGAGCCGCTCCTTGATGCTCCACGGCGGCACCTGCACCAGCTCGGGCTCCTGCGTCGACGCCGCATGGGAATCTCCGAAGTCGAACAGCCCGCCCTGGTCGGCGTGCGCGGCCTGCGTGTCGGCGTACTCGAAGGCGAGCCCGATGCTCGCCACCAGCAGCGAGCGCTCCGGGTGCAGCAGGTCGAACGCGCCGGCCTTGATCAGCGCCTCGACGGTGCGCTTGTTCATGCGGCTGCGGTCGACCCGCGCGCAGAAGTCGAACAGGCTCTTGAACGGGCCGCCGTCGGTGCGCGCCTGCACGATCGCCTCGATCGCGCTCTGGCCGGTGCCCTTGATCGCGCCGAGGCCGTAGCGCACCACCTTGTCGGCGACCGGCTCGAAGCGGTGCGTGCCGGTGTTGATGCTCGGCGGCTCGAAGGTGATGCCCAGCATCACCGCGTCGTCGTGGAAGATCTTGAGCTTGTCGGTGTCGTCCAGCGCGACGCTCATGTTGGCCGCGGTGAACTCGGCCAGGTAGTGCACCTTCAGCCAGGCCGTGTGGTAGGCCAGCAGCGCATACGCGGCGGCGTGCGACTTGTTGAAGCCGTAGCCCGCGAACTTCTCCATCAGGTCGAAGATCTCGTTGGCCAGCGGCTCGGCGATGCCGTTGCCGGCCGCGCCCTCGGCGAAGGTCGCGCGGTGCTTGACCATCTCCTCGAGCTTCTTCTTGCCCATCGCGCGGCGCAGCAGGTCGGCGCCGCCGAGCGAGTAGCCGCCCAGGCGCTGGGCGACCTGCATCACCTGCTCCTGGTAGACCATGATCCCGTAGGTCTCCTCCAGCAC
>NZ_JBFUGN010000917.1:0-3559 GCF_056402895.1 Rhizobacter sp. P3_B12
GACGTATGACGCGCTGGAGCGGGTGAAGGACACGACCGACCCGAAGAATGGCACGACGCGCTTCGAGTACGACGGCGGGGACCGCACGACCCAGGTGACCGACCCGAGGAACCTCGCGACGCAGTACCCGCGCAACGGCCTGGGTGATGCGACGCAGGTGATCAGCCCGGACACCGGCAATGARARCCTGACCTACGACGCGGCCCGCAACCTGAAGACCCGCACCGACAGCCGCGGCGTGCTGRCGACCTACGACTACGACGCRAGCGACCGGCTGACCGCRGCGGTGTACACGAAGAGCGGGCAGCCGACGGAGACCGTGAGCCTCGCCTACAGCCAGACCGGCGCGGGCTTCAGCTACGGCGCGGGCAAGCTGACGAGCAGCAGCTACCCGGGTGGCTCGGCGCAGTACGGCTAYGACGACCAGGGCGAGGTGGCGAGCGATGTGCAGCGCGTGGAGGCAACCAGCGGAAGCAATGCGACGCAACTGACGCACACGGTGGGCTATGGCTACACGCTGGGCAACCTGAGCGGCATCAACTACCCATCGAGCCGGCAGCTGGGCCTGACCTGGGTGGATGGCGAGGTCACCGGCATCACGCTGGGCGGYACGCCGCTGATCACGCAGATCGCGTGGACGCCGTTCGCCGGCACGGTCAAGCGCTGGCAGTGGGCAATGGCCGATGGAGCCAAGTCGAACGAGCGCCACTTCGACCTGGCGGGCCGGGCGATCCGCTACCCGCTGGGCGAGGCGCTACGAGACCTGCGCTACGACGAGGCGAGCCGCATCGTGAGCTTCACGCACCTGAGCGCGGACGGCACGGCGCAGCCGGCGCTGGACCARGTGTTCGGCTACGACGAGAACAGCCGGCTGACSGGSATCACGACGAACGCGGCGAGCTGGGCGATCMRCTACGACGCGAACGGCAACCGCACCGGCCTGAGCCTGAACGGCARCCCGAGCACGTACGGCGTGGAGGCGACGAGCAACCGCACGACCCGCATCACGAACCCGGCCAGAACCCTCGTGTTCGACAACGCCGGCAACACGCTCAGCGACAGCGCGGCCGATGGCTCGGGCTACACGGCGACGTACAACCTGCGCGGCCAGCTCGCGACGATCACCAAGGGCGGSGTGACGACGCGCTACACGTACAACGCGGCCGGGCAGCGCGTGCGCAAGGTGAGCAGCACGGGGCCGCARAGCACGGTGGTGTTCGTGTACGACCAGKCGGGCCACCTGCTGGGCGAGTACGACCAGAACGGSGCSGCGYTGCGGGAATACGTGTGGCTGCGCGACACGCCGATGGCGATGTTCACGCCCGACCCGGCGAACCCATCGGGCGAGCCGCTGGTGTACTTCATCCACACCGATCACCTGAACACGCCGCGGGTGGTGGTGGACCGGCAGAACCGGGTGCGCTGGCGCTGGCTGGCGGAGCCCTTCGGCACGAGCGCACCGGAGACCAACCCGAGCGGGCTGGGGGTCTTTACGCAGAACCTGCGCTTCCCGGGGCAGTATGCGGACCAGGAGAGCGGGCTGTTCTACAACTACGCTCGCTACTACGGACCTGACGGCGGGCGTTATACACAATCCGACCCGAGCGGCCTTGCTGGCGGGGTCAATACCTATGGATATGCCGAAGGCAACCCGCTCGCATATTTTGATGTTGATGGGAATCAAGCTTCTCTGGCGTGGTGTTTGGGTGGGCCTCCAGGTTGCGCTGCAGGAATCGGTCTGGCGGCTGCAACCATATGGATGGCAACACACACTGGACAACAGTCGATTCCTGCTGGTACAACGGCCGAGAAGAAGTGCTGCACAGTTTGGCGACGTTTCTATACCCCCAACTCGGGAAAACATTCCACACAAGGGAAATGGGTGCGAGGGAACTGGTGGGGCCCAGCTCCGGATGACGTACAGGCTGCGATCGCACTACAAACGGCTATTCCCGTTACTGCCGATGAGTCGGTCCTCGTAGGCGTGGTCGGTACTCAGGTCGTACAATTCAATATGGAATCTCAGAATGAAGAGCGATGCGAAAGAATTTATCATGGATTTATTGTTTCTGATCAGCCTGTAAATCCGAGACCGGACGTGAATAATGTCGCGAAGCGCAACAATCTACCAGGAACAAAGAAATGGCCATGGCGTTAACAGTCGCAGAAAATTGCACGGGGACGCTCAGCCTTGATGGATTGAGCTTGGAATTTGTATTGGATATGGACTCATCGGTCCAGGKGACAAGGGTCAGAGCTGAACGCGGAGTGCTTTCTGAACAGTATCTTGAGGGTTATATAAATATAATTAGCGGTGAGCCAGATTTGGCAACTTATTTGCTCATTCCAGGGCAAGATGTGGGTGCATTTGGTATCCTTTTTTCCCGCTTTTTGGATTTGGTTGATACGGCTGCGGAAGAAGACTTTAAGGAAATACTGGATGGAAAGTCATTCTCCGGAGTGGTTAGGGATGGAGTTGAGGCTGAAGAACTGAAAATGGCTTTGGAGGCTTTGCGGAGGGAGTTTTCAGATCGACTCACGGTGCGAATGGGGTTGTAGGCAAGAAATCAATGAGCGTTGCCGCTTCCAGCCCCGTCGAGTTGTCGCCTCGGCGCGACGAGGTTGATTTCAGCCGTCGAGGGCGATGGGTTCACGCCCGACCCGGTGAATCCCGCGGGCGAGCCGCTGGTGTACTTCATCCACAGCGATCATCTGAACACACCGCGCGTGGTGGTGGACCGCCAGAACCGGGTGCGCTGGCGCTGGCTGGCGGAGCCCTTCGGCACGAGCGCGCCGGAGACCAACCCGAGCGGGCTGGGGGTCTTTACGCAGAACCTGAGGTTCCCGGGGCAGTATGCGGACCAGGAGAGCGGGCTGTTCTACAACTACCGCCGGTACTACAACGCGGCGGGCGGGCAGTACACGCAGAGTGATCCGATCGGGTTGGCCGGAGGCATCAACACGTTTGCATATGTCTCGGCAAACCCGTTGAGCTTGGCCGATCCAAGCGGATTGGCACCTGACGTGCGCATCTGTGTGAATGGAGTCTGTCCCCCACCGCCGCCGGTATGGAACCCTGATGGCCCTAGACCAGCACCGCCGTCTTTGCCAGATCTGACAAAACCAAGTCCGCTTTTGCCGACATGGAATTGGGATGGGATAACTTGGCCTTCTTGGATGGCGGCAAAGCCTCCCCGCTTTACAGATCCGCAAGCGGACATTGATCATAAGGCGTATAAAGATGAATATGACAAAAAACCGCCTCCAGGTCTAGATCCGTGCGAATTTCTAAAATGGAAATTGGCTCGAGAAAAAGCTGTTATGGGTGCGCGGATGGCGTTTGATGCAAAGTATGGGTAGCCGTGGCATACGCAACCCATTGCGGACGGAGCGCGTGCTATCAAGAAAATTGAAGATCAGATTAAAAATACGCCGGGGTGCACATGTCCATAAAACTGAATGACGCGGACGTTTCGCAGTTGCAAAGTAAATATTATTACTTAACCAATTTTGAATCGGAAAATCCAAGTGCACCGATCGACCCACTCAACTACCGAGA
>NZ_JBFUGN010000918.1:0-2469 GCF_056402895.1 Rhizobacter sp. P3_B12
CGGGGTACACCGCGCTGGCCGGCGCCGCCTGCCGAAGCAGCATCGGTGCCGCCGGCGCGGGCTGCAGGCTCAGCATGAAGCGCGGCGAGACCGCCAGGCGCGTGTGCAGGTGGACGATCGTGTTCAGCTGCGCGCGCACGCCGGGCGCTGGCGCCCCGACGCCGCGCAGCAGCACCATCGCGCCCTGCGCACGCCATGCGTCGATGCGGCCGTGCCGCTCGCGCAGGCGCCTTGCCCATGCTTGCCATCGGTTCACGTCGTCTCCAGTCACTGAACGGCTTCGCTGTTGGCTCTTTCGTTGATCGCGGAGATCTCTTCCATCCAGCGCTGGCGCTCCTTGTGTTCGAGCAGCAGCACGTCCTCGTGCGACCAGTGAAAGTGATAGGCGATGAAGGCTACCTCCCTGTACAGCGCGGGCAGGGGGTAGCCTACGATCCCCCCGGGCTGCTCATCTCCAATGCAAACTCGTGCGCGCACTTCGGGCAGGCCGCCTCGATCGTGGCCCGCCCGCTGCGGTTGATGCGGTTGTAGAACTCCTGCAGGTAGGCCAGGTCGGCCGCGTAGAGCCCCTCGACCACCTTGGGCGTGACCTGCGCCACCGAGCCCAGCCGCGACAGCACGCGCGACAGCAGGATGATGGTGAGGTAGGCCTCGTTGCCCTGCACGCGCGGATCCTTCAGCGGCAGGATCTCGTCGGCCGCGGTGGCCAGGCGCATCACGCCGTCGCGGTGCAGGTCGCCGTCGGCATCCACGTAACCCAGCGGCAGCGTGAACTCGTATTCGGTCTGGAACATCATGCGGTACCTCGCCTCAGGCGCGCTCGACGCGCTCGCAGCTGACGGTCATCGCATCGAGCGACACGTCGTTGCCCTTGCCGTTGAAATCCGGCCCGTCGTACTTGCTCGGCCAGGCGCTGAAGAAGTTCCAGCGCAGCTTCTCCTGGCCCGCATCGTCCTGCAGGATGATCGAGCCGTTGCGCCGGTCGATCGTGCCGTTCACGGCGGCCAGGTGCCAGTCGTAGAGCTCGCGCGAATCGGTCACGCCCCACTTGAGCGTGATGTCCGGGTACGAGACCTTGCCGGGCAGCTTGCGCACCGTGGCGGCCTCGCCGCCTTCGCGGTACTCGACCACCTCGATGTTGGAGCCGAAACCGCTGCATTCCGAGAAGCCGGCCTGCACGATGCCGTCGATCTCGACCAGGAAGCGGAAATTGCGATAGGGATCTTTTCTGGCCATGGCTGGACTCCTCAGGCGCCGGTGTTCTGCTGGATGCGGAAGATGACGAATTCGGCCGGCTTGACGACAGCCACGCCGATCTCGGTGATGACGCGCCCGGCCTCGCGCTCGCTGGCCGGGTTGGTCTCGAGGTCGCACTTGACGAAGAAGGCTTCCTTCGGCGTGACGCCGAAGAGCGCGCCGTCGCGCCACTGGTTGTAGAGGAAGTCGCCCACCGAGCGGATGATTCGCTGCCACAGCGCCGGCGTGTTGGGCTCGAAGACCACGAACTGCGTGCCCTCGTCGATCGACTCCTTCAGGAAGTTCATGAAGCGCCGCACGTTGAGGTAGCGGTACTCGCCGTTGCGGTCGCCGCCCAGCGTGCGCGCGCCGTACACCATCGGCGAGCCGCCGAACGGCCGGATCACGTTGATGCCGGGTGGGTTGAGGCTGATCTGCTTGTCCTTGCCCATCGGCCGCTCGAGGTCGACGATGCCGATCACGCCTTCGTTGGCGGGCGCCTTGAACACGCCGCGGGTCGCGTCCACGCGGGCCCAGATGCCGGCCACGTGGCCGCTGGGCGGCTGGTCGATCAGCTCGAGTTCCGGGCCGCTGCCGGTGAACAGCGGGTTGAAGACCTTGACCCACGGAAAGTAGATCGCGCCGAAGCTGAACTTGTCCGGCGTGCTCGAGCCGCCGCCGGGCATCGGGCCGCCGTAGATGTCGTCGGGCGTGCTGTCGGAGGCCGGCGCGCGTTCACCGTCGAGCACGGCCGTACGGTCCTGCATCTCGAAGCAGTGGTCCATCAGCTGGACCTTGACTGCGGTGCCCTGCGCGCCGGGCGCGGCGACGATGGCGATGTCGTCGATGGGCTTGAGCGTGTCGAGCGGCGCCTGCAGGTTGCCCATGCCGCCGGCGGCGACCGGGACCACGTAGCAGGTGGTGCCGCCGTTGGCGAAGAAGCCGAACACCGCCAGCGCGAGCGTGCGGTTGACCGTGGTGTAGACCGGTGTCGCCGGCGTGGCACCGGTGCCGACGATGAAAGCCGCGAACTCGCTCCAGTTGGTGAACTTCTTCGGTTTGCCGACATCGGCGGCGGCCAGCCGGTCGGCCTCGCCGATGAAGGCGGCCGTGCTGGTGCCCACGCCCGCGATCGGCCGGGCCACGGGAGGAATCTCTTCGACGTAGACGCCGGGTGCGAAATAGTTTGCCATCCTTGCCCTCTCTCGGTCAGGTCAACTGGACGTCGTAGCC
>NZ_JBFUGN010000919.1:0-2466 GCF_056402895.1 Rhizobacter sp. P3_B12
GCGTCGACCACCGCGAGGTCGCGCAGAAGATCGCGAAGCTGGTGCCCGACTACATGGTGATGGGCGACAAGGGCATGCACGACATGGCGGTGATGGAGATGCCGCTGCCCGACAACACGCTGCCGATGATGACCGGCACCGGCCCGTTCGGGCCGATCGGCATGGGCGGCATGTTCAGCGTGGTGAAGGTGCGCGACGACCTGCAGCGCGGCGACTTCCGCGACCCCGGTCCGTACCGCCACCCGCCCGGCACGCTGGCCCATGAATTCACCGGCGAGGTCGGGGCCGCGGTGCGTGCGCCGTCCGCGCCACCCGACGGCAGCACGCTGCAGGTCCGCAAGCCGCAAGGCCATGCCGGCCACTGAACACCGCTTGATCCACCCATGAACACGATACGAAGGAATTCCAGAATGAACACCCGATCCCTGATGAACCTGGTGGCCACCGCCCTGGCCTTGCACGCCGCCTCCGCTTCGGCCCACGGCGATGAGGATCACGCCGCGCCGCGCCGCTACGATGCCGCCAAGGTCGAGCAGACCGCCTACGGCCGCGAGGGCGACCCGGCGAAGGCACGCCGCATGATCCCGCTCGGCATGACCGATGCCATGCGCTTCACGCCCGCCGACATCACCGTGCGGCGCGGCGAGACGGTGAAGTTCGTCGTGCGCAACGACGGCAGGCTGCTGCACGAGATGGTGCTGGGCACGCCGGCGGACCTGAAGGCACACGCGGCACTGATGCAGAAGTTTCCCGAGATGGAGCATGCGAGCCCGAACATGGCGCATGTGAAGCCGGGGGCCAGCGGCGAGATCGTCTGGCAGTTCACCCAGGCCGGTGAATTCCAGTTCGCCTGCCTGCAGCCCGGGCATTTCGAGGCCGGCATGCTCGGCCGGGTGACGGTGACGGGCGACCAGGCCGCGATGACGGACGGCGAGGTGCGCCGCATCGACAAGGCCCAGGGCAAGCTCACGCTGCGGCACGGGCCGATCGCCAACCTCGACATGCCGGGCATGACGATGGTGTTCCGGGTGGCCGAACCGCGGATGCTGGACACGCTGCGCGAGGGCGACAAAGTGCGGTTCAGCGCCGAGCGGGTGGACGGCTCGATCACCGTGACGGCGATCGAGGTCGCGAAATGACTCGAGAAAGGACCCGAGCTCAGCGCGTCGACACCACCCCGCCGCCCGGCCGGCCCGACGCCGCCGCCAGGCACAGCAGCCCGAGCGTCGCGCTGCACTCGCCGGCCGTCGCGATGCACTCCAGCCCCTCGCGCTCGACGTAGGCCGGCAACTGCAGCCACGCGGCCGGCACCTCCAGCATCACCTGCGAGCGCTCGGTGCGCACCCAGCCCGCGTCGGCCAGCTGGCCCAGGTAGATCCAGGTCTGCCGCCGCGACAGCCCGGCCAGCTGCCCCATGAAGGCCTGCGACACCGGCAGCGCGATGTGCAGCCCGCGCGCGCCCGATTGCGTCGGCGCGAACGCCGCCGCGAAGGTCGCGAGCACGTTGACCAGCCGCTGGAAGCCGCCGCCCGCGAGCCGCAGCGCCAGCTGCTCCTGCATGCGCAGCGCGGTCGCGGAATGCAGCCGGCCGATGTCGTCGCCCGGCCCGCCATCGCCACTGTGGCCGGCATCGCGCGCCGCCCGCACCGTCGTTGCCGGCACCTTGACGGCCACGACATCGATCAGCGCCGTCACGTCATACAGCGCGCGGTCCTGCCCGAGCGGCGAACCCCAGCCGATCACGTCGCCGCCCCACAGCACCGCCACGCCCACCTCGGTGCCCGCGGCCACGCGGATGTGCAGGCTCACCGCGCCCTGGCGGATCGCCATCCAGTCGTGCAGCTCGCCGCCGACCCGCACGATGGCCTGCCCGCGCCGGAACACCTGCTCCACCGCCTCGTCGATCCAGTGCTGCTGCATCACCACACCGCCAGCGTCTTGGCCATCACCCGCTGCAGCCAGCTGCGCGAGGCCGCTTCCGACACATCGCCGCTGCCCGCGCTCTCGAGCGCGGCATTGGCCACGTCGCGCGAGTTGACGACGTTGCCCAGCCGGATGTCCTGCGGGTTCACGACGCCGGAGAAGCGCAGCGCGCTCGCACCGCCGTTGACGCCGATGCGCCGCTCGCCGGCCACCACCAGGTGCCCGTTCGGCAGCACGTTGATCACCGAGACCGTCAGCTGCGCGGTGAACTCGGTCGACACCTCGGTGCTGCCGGTGCCCTTGAACGAATCGCTGCTGCCGGCGCTCGCATCGACGTTCAGGATCTTGTCGAGCAGGCCGCCGTTCTTTTCTCCGTTGCCAGGGCCCCTCACCGCCTGCTTGTTGTCGCGGCTGGTGTCGGTGGCGCGCTTCTGCGAGGCCTTCAGGCTCTCGGAGATGTCGACCTTCATCGTGTCGCCCACCGCCTGCGGCCGGCGCTCGCCCGAGAACAGCGCGGTCGATTCGAGCTGCGGCTGGTAGATG
>NZ_JBFUGN010000920.1:0-2464 GCF_056402895.1 Rhizobacter sp. P3_B12
CCCCGCATGAGCTGCCGGCCGGCTTCATCGAATCGCTGCTGATCGAGAGCGGCAAGCCCGCGCTCATCGTGCCCGACCACGGCGCCGCCAGCTCCGCACCCGAGTGCATGCTGATCGCCTGGAAACCCTCGCGCGAAGCCGCCCGCGCCGTCACCGCCGCCTTGCCCTTCCTCGCACAGGCCCGTGAAGTGCACGTCGCCAGCTGGTCGCGCAACGCCGTCGTCGGCGCGGCCGGCGGCCTCGACATCGCCGGCCACCTGAATGCCCACGGCATCACACCCGTCGTCCACCACCGCGACCACGAGCCCCGTGCCATCGGCGACGAACTGATGGCGCTCGCCGCCCAGGTCGGCGCCCAGTGGCTCGTGATGGGCTGCTACGGCCACGGCCGGCTGCGCGAACAGGTGCTCGGCGGCGCCACGCGCTCGCTGATGCACGCCGCGCAGCTGCCGCTGCTGATGGTTCATTGACCCCCGCTTCCCCACCCGCGAAGGAGAGACCCCATGAAGATCCTGCTGGCCGTCGACGGCAGCGCCTGCACGAAGCAGATGCTGGCCTACCTGGCCGCCCACGACGAGTTCCTCGGCACCGGCCACGACTACACCGTGCTCACCGTCACGATGCCGGTGCCGCCGCGTGCCAAGGGCTTCTTCGACCGCGAGACGGTCGAGAACTACTACCGCGCCGAGACCGACGAGGTGCTGAAACCGGTGCGCGCCTTCATCGCCCAGCAAGGCTGGAACGCCACCTTCGTCGACAAGGTCGGCCACGCACCCGCCGTGATCAGCGAGACGGCCGACAGCGGCCGCTTCGACCTCGTCGTGATGGGCTCGCACGGCCACTCCGCCCTCGGCTCGATGGTGCTCGGCTCGGTGACGAACCGCGTGCTGAACCACTGCAGGACGCCGGTGCTCGTCATCCGCTGACCGGCTTCCCCTGCAGCGGCAGCACCAGCCGCGCCGCGTCGCTGTCGCCGCCCTGGGCCTCGAAGCCCAGCCGCTGCACGAACGCACGCATCGCCACGTTGTCGCGCAGCACCAGCCCCACCAGGCGCTGCGTGCCCTGCGCCGCCTGGTAGGCGATCAGCTTGTCCATCAGCAGCCGGCCCAGGCCCCGGCCCTGCAGGTCGCTGCGCACGACGACCGCGAACTCGGCCTCGAGGTTGTCCGGATCGACCGCCGCGCGCGCCACGCCCAGCGTCTCGCTCGTGCCGTCGGCGCCGGGACGCACCGCGATGAAGGCCATCTCGCGCGCATAGTCGATCTGCGTCAGCCGCGCCAGCTCGCTGTGCGCCAGCTCGCGGCGCGCATTGAAGAAGCGGAAGCGCAGGTCGTCCGGGCTCAGCTGCTCGACGAAGCGGCGGTGCGCCGGCTCGTCCTCCGGGCGCACCGGCCGCAGCGTCAGCGCCTCGCCCTGCCACGCGAGGGTCTCGACCAGCGCATCGGGGTACGGCCGGATCGCGAAACGCTCCGCACCGGCCACCGGCACGCGGCTCAGCCGGATGCGCGCATCCAGCGCCAGCACGCCGTCGTGGTCGGCCCACAGCGGGTTGATGTCGAGCTCGGCCAGCTCCGGCAGGTCGGCCAGCATCTGCGACAGCGCCACCAGCGCATCGCCCACCGCATCGAGCCGCGCCGCCGGATGGTCGCGGTAGCCCGCCAGCAGGCGCGACACCTGGGTGCGCGACACCAGCTCGCGCGCCAGCGCCCGGTTCAGCGGCGGCAGCCCGATCGCGCGGTCGGCGCGCACCTCCACCGCCGTGCCGCCGTGGCCGAGCATCAGCACCGGGCCGAAGTTCGGGTCGATGCTCGCGCCGACGATCAGCTCCTGCGCCATCGGCCGGCTCGCCATCGCCTGCACCGTGAAGCCGCCGACCCGGGCCTGCGGCTGCGCGGCGCGCACCCGCTCGATCATGCGGGCCGCGGCCTCGCRCAGCGCGGCCTCGTCGGCCAGGCCGAGCGCGACGCCGCCCACATCCGATTTGTGCGTGATGTCGGGCGAGACGATCTTCAACACCACCGGGTAGCCGATGCGGCCCGCCGCGCCGGCCGCCGCATCGGCATCGGCCGTCACGCGCAGCGTCGTCACCACCGGAATGCCGTAGGCCGCGAGCACCGCCTTGGCCTCGTGCTCCTGCAGCATCTCGCGGCCGTCGAGTAGCGCCGCGATGATCACGCGGCGCGCGGCGGCGCGGTCCGGCACCGCATTGGCGCTGGCCGACGGCGTCTCCAGCAGCACGGCCTGGTTGTGCCGGTAGCAGCGCAGCATCGAGAACGCGTTCACCGCTTCCTCGGGCGTCGCGTAGTCGGCCACGCCGGCATCGGCGAACACGCGGCGTGCCTCGGCCACCGCGCCGTCGCCGAGCCAGCAGGCCATCAGCCGGCCGTTCGCCTCGCGCGCCAGCGGCGCCAGCGCACGCGCGATGTCGGCGCTCGGCACGATCGCGGTCGGCGCATGCATGAAC
>NZ_JBFUGN010000921.1:0-2459 GCF_056402895.1 Rhizobacter sp. P3_B12
GCCCTGCACCAGGCTCGGGTAGACGACGACGGCGACATGCGGCGCGCGCCGGGCCAGCGTGGTCAGCACATCGTGCAGCGCGGCGCCCGACGTCGAGGTGACGACACCGAGCCGGCGCGGAAACCGCGGCAGCTCGCGCTTGCGCACTGGATCGAACAGCCCCTCGGCCTCGAGCCGCGCCTTCAGCCGCAGGAATTGCTCGTACMGCGCACCGGCGCCGGCCTGCTGCATCGATTCGACGACGAACTGCAGTTCGCCGCGCGGTTCGTAGACCGCGAGCCGCCCGCGCACCTCGACGCGCTGCCCGTCGACCGGGTTGAAGCCCACCAGGCTCGCCGCGCGCCGGAACATCGCGCAGCGGATCGCCGCCTGCTGCCCGTCCGCATCCTTCAGGCTGAAGTAGCAATGCCCGCTGGCCGCACGCGAGAAGCCCGACAGCTCGCCCTGCACGACACAGGCGCTGAAGCGCGCCGCCAGCGCGTCCGACACCGCGTTGACCAGCCCCGCGACGCTCCAGACCAGGCGCTCGCCCCGCCCCGCCGAGCGCTCAAACATGTGCAAACCCAGCGTTCATGCGGGTCGAGAACTCCACAAGCCCGCCAATCAAGGGCTGGCGGCGCGATTCGGCTGTCATGCCGCATTCACAATCGCCCAAGTCATTGATTTTCAACGTTTTTTTCATGCTTAAAGATTGAGCAATCTGTGGCAGAGCCTGAATTGGCGCGGCTTTGGCGCGTTCGACCCACGGTTGCCCACAAAGTTATCCACAGTTGCGGTGGACTCGGGATGTAGTCGGCCGGCACTACATCGACTCGCTGGGTCGGACCGCGGCCGGCAAACAAGCGGTTGCCTTGCCGATGTGCGTGGCGGGGCTGCCTTGGGGTCATAATCGCGCGTCCAAAAATGAGACCGCACGGGACCGCCTGGTCCGGCCGTCGATCGCGCCGTCGGTTGCAACTTCTGCGCACCACCGCACCCCACCATTGCTGAGAGGACCGGATTGTTTTCGATCATACAAGCCGCTGGCTGGCCGATCTGGCCCTTGCTCCTGTGTTCCATCATTGCGCTCGCGCTGATCATCGAGCGCCTGTCCAGCCTGCGGGTCGCGCGCATCGCGCCGCCCCGGTTGCTCGATGAAGTGATCTCGGTCACCCGCGCCCACCTGCCGGCCGCCGACGTCGTCAACAAGCTGGCCGACAACTCGCTGCTCGGCCAGGTGCTCGCCACCGGCCTGAGGGCGATCATCGCCGACCCGCGCATCTCGCACGACAACCTGCACGGCGCGTTCGAATCCGCCGGCCGCAGCGCGGTGCACAAGATGGAGCGCTTCCTGAACACGCTGGGCACCATCGCCTCGGCCGCGCCGCTGCTGGGCCTGATGGGCACGGTGATCGGCATGATCGAGATCTTCGGCTCGCAGGCGCCCACCGGCGGCAGCAACCCGGCGCTGCTGGCGCACGGCATCTCGGTCGCGCTGTACAACACCGCGTTCGGCCTGATGATCGCGATCCCGTCGCTGATCGCGTACCGCTATTTCCGGGGCCTGATCGATGCGTACACGCTCGAGATGGAACAAGCCGCCGAGCGCATGGTGCCGCACCTGATGCGCTTCACCGCGGTGCGCAAGGCAGGCTGAAGGGCGATGGCGATGAAGTTCCGCAAGCACCACCCCGAAGAACCCGAGATCAACCTGATCCCGTTCATCGACGTGCTGCTGGTCGTCCTGATCTTCCTGATGCTGTCGACCACCTACTCGAAGTTCACCGAGCTGCAGATCAGCCTGCCGGTGGCCGATGCCGACAAGCCGCGCGAGAACAACAAGGAAGTGATCGTCGCGATCTCGGCGGAAGGCCGCTATGCGGTCAACCGCAAGACGCTCGACGGCCGCAGCGTCGACATGCTGACCGCCGAGCTGCTGTCGGCATCCGCCGGCGCGAAGGACGCGATCATCATCGTCTCGGCCGATGCGGCGTCGTCGCACCAGTCCGTCATCACGGTGATGGACGCCGCACGCCGCGCGGGCCTCGCGCGGCTGACCTTTGCGGCGCAGACCTCGCAGGGCGGCGACGGCCGCTGAGCGGCTGCGCGCCGGCCCCGTGTCGTTCTCCCTCCGACTGCAGCGCGCCTGGCTCGCGCGCGGCGCGCTCGCGTGGGCGCTGCGCCCGCTGGCCGGGCTGTACGCTGCCATCGTCGCGCTGCGCGGTTTCGCGTTCCGGGCCGGCTGGCTGCGCATCGAGCGCCTGCCGGTGCCGGTGATCGTCGTCGGCAACCTGATCGCCGGCGGCGCCGGCAAGACACCCACCTGCCTGGCCGTGGTCGAGCTGCTGCGGCGGCACGGCTGGACGCMGGGCACCGTGTCGCGCGGCTAAGGCGGCAACGCCGGTGWCGACATCGTGCTGGTGACGCCCGACACGCCGGCCGGCGCCTGCGGCGACGAGCCGCTGCTGATGCAGCGCCGC
>NZ_JBFUGN010000922.1:0-2458 GCF_056402895.1 Rhizobacter sp. P3_B12
CCCTGCACGAACTTGGCCTTGTACGGCACCTTCTCCTTCTCGCTGTTGAAGACGAGCTTGTCGATGAAGGGCATCGGCTTGCCGCAATCCTTCAGCAGGCCGGCGGCCTGGTCCTCGGGCTCGCCTTCGCAGGGGTAGAGGTCTTCGCGGTAGTTCGGGTTGCGGCTCAGCACGTGCCGGCGGTCCTGCACGTACTCGGTCAGCATGTAGGGACCGGTGCCGACCGGCCAGCGCGTCATCGCCAGGCCGTTCTTGGCCATGCCGGGCTGGGCGTAGAACTTGTCGGCCTCCCACGGCACCGGCGCGAGGAAGGTCATCGCCATCCAGTACTTCCACTGCGGGTACTTGCCGCGGATGCGGATGCGCAGCGTGTGGTCGTCGAGCGCGCTCGCGCCGGCCAGCGGCCACTTGCGGAAATCGAGGAAGGGCTTGTCGAGCGAGGCCGGGTCGAGCCCCTGGCGCAGCTTGGCATCCTCGGCCTTGATCTGCGTGCCGTATTCCTTCAGGCCGATCACGTACTCCGAGAAGATGCCGTAGATCGGTGCCTCGATGCGCGGCGTGGCATGGCGCTTCAGCGCGTAGACGAAATCGTCGGCCACCAGCTCGCGCGTGCCGGTCTTCGCGAAGTCCCACGGCGAACGCTTGCCTTCGGTGTCGGCGGGCTTCAGATCGTGGTACAGGTACGCGCCCTGCTCGTTCTTCGCGAAGGCGGGGTGCGRCGCGTACAGCACGCCGCGCTTGATCTTCACGTCGTAGACGCTCTCGGCGACCAGCTCGCCCGGTGCGTCGTCGGCCAGCGGCTGGCCGTTCTTGTCGAGGTAGTGCGGGTGCGCGATCTCGGCGGCCGTCTTCGGGATCAGCTCGAACGGGCGCTTCAGGTAGTGGTACGCGTACAGCGGGTCATAGACCTGGTACGTGATCGGCGTCTCGTTGTTCGCGTAGGAAGCGGTCGGGTCGAGGTAGCGCGGCGAGCGCTCCTGGTACGCGGTGAACATCGTGTTCGTCTGCGCGGCGCCCTTCGGCTGCGGGCTGTTGTCGCAACCGGCCAGCACGGCGCAGGTGGTGAGCAGGGCTGCGAGCCCACGGCCCAGCCACGTTCCAGATCCCCGCATCCCGCGCACTCCTTCGACAGCAGACAAACGGCGCGTGCGGGTAAGCACAGGCCGGACAAAAAACAAGAGCCTCACACAACCCGGCTTGTGGCCGAGTCGCCGCGAGGCAGTCAGCAATGATAAAGCCCGGCGAGCAGCCGGTTTGCCAGGGGTTTCCACGGCTTTACCGGCCCCGAGCCTGCAGGGCATTCGGTTGCAAGCAAGAAGTCAGCCAGCTACCAGCCCACCAGGACGTTGCGGCCGTCGACGAGCAGGGTGACCTTGCGACCGATCGGCAGTGTCAGCTTCGTCGGCACGTGCCCGAACGGCAAACCGGTCAGGATCGGGACTTTTGTCACGCTTCGCAGGTGCTCGACCATGCGCTTCAGCGAGTAGCCGCGGTCGAGCGGCGACTTGCGGAACTCGGTGAACGCACCGAGAAGAATCGCTTTCTGGGTGCCGAGCACGCCGGCCTGGTGCAGTTGCAGCAGGCTGCGCTCGATCCGGTAGGGGTGCTCGTTGACGTCCTCGACGAACAGGATGCCGCCCTTGACCTTCGGGAAGTGCGGCGTGCCCAGCATCGCGTTCAGCACGCACAGGTTGCCGCCCCACAGCGTGCCCTTCAGTTCCAGGCCTTCGAAACCGGCTTCGGTGCGGAAGCCCACCGCCTCCAGTTCGCCGGTCATCGCCTCGGAGAAGCAATCGGGCGTCACCTCGTCGAGCACCTCGGCGCCGAAGTCGCCGCAGGCCATCGGCCCGGCCCAGCTGGTCGACTTCGTGTGCGCGAGCAGGCCGAGCTGCAGCGCCGTCATGTCGCTGTAGCCGACCCAGCGCGTGCCGTGCTCGACGCTGTGGCCGAGCAGCTTCCAGTCGATGCGGTCGAGCAGCCGCGTGAGGCCGTAGCCGCCACGTGCCGCCATCGCGATCGACGGCGCCTGGCGGGCCACGCGGTGCAGCGCGGCCAGGCGCAGGTCGTCGTCGCCGGCGAAGCGCTGGTGCTTCGCCAGCGCCGATTCGTCGACGCTGACCTCGAAGCCGAGCGCCGTCAGGCGCTTCACGGCACGGCGCAGCGGTGCCGCACTCGCGACCACGCCGGCCGGCGACAGGATCGTCAGCGAGCGGCCTGCCGGCTCATCATCGTGATGGTGATGATGGTGCGAATGGAGGTGTGAAGGATGGTGGGGTTGCGGGCTCAATCTCGAGTACCTCTCCGGTGGGGATGCCGGACGGCTCGTCAGCCGGCGCGGGGGATGGGGGCTGTGCGCCGGCGCGGCGCTGGCGGTACAGCTCGCGGCGTTCGGCGAAGAACTCGCGCAGCACGCCGCCGCATTCGTCGGCGAGCACGCCGCCGACGATCTGCGTGTGGT
>NZ_JBFUGN010000923.1:0-2458 GCF_056402895.1 Rhizobacter sp. P3_B12
GCTCAGCAGGATCAGCCCGCGCTGCAGCGCCTCGGCCTGCACCTGTTTCGTGAACGCGGCATCCGGCTCTTCGGTGCCCGCGCGGTTGAACTGCACCGCCACCATCGCGCCCAGCCCGCGCACGTCGGCGATCTGCGGCACGGCCGGGCGCAGCTCGTTCAGCACCGCCTTCAGCCGGTCGCCCAGCGCCTGGCCGCGCGCCGGCAGCTGCTCGTCGTGCATCACGCCGATCACCGCCTGCGCGGCGGCGATCGCCAGCGGGTTGCCGGCATAGGTGCCGCCGAGGCCGCCGGGGGCCGGCGCGTCCATGATCTCGGCCCGGCCGGTCACCGCCGACAGCGGCAGCCCGGCGGCCAGCGATTTCGCGCTGACGAGGATGTCCGGCTGCACGTCGGGGAAGTGCTCCATCGCGAACAGCCGGCCGGTGCGGCCGAACCCGGTCTGCACCTCGTCGGCGATSAGSACGATGCCGTGCTCGTCGCACAGCGCGCGCAGCCAGCGCAGCGCCTCGGCCTGGATCACGTTGAAGCCGCCTTCGCCCTGCACCGGCTCGAACACGATGGCCGCCACGCGCGAGGGCTCGATGTCGGCCTTGAACAGGTGCTGGACGGCCTTCTGCGTTTCGGCGAGGCGCGTGCCCTCGGCGGGGAAGGGCGCGTGGTAGATCTCGGGCGGGAACGGGCCGAAGCCAGCCTTGTAGGGCTGCACCTTGCCGGTCAGCGCGACAGCGAACAGGCTGCGGCCGTGGAAGGCGCCGCCGAACGCGATGACGCCAGCCCGCTTCGTGTGGGCGCGGGCGATCTTCACCGCGTTCTCGATCGCCTCGGCGCCGGTGCTGAAGAAGGCAGTCTTCTTCGCATGGCGGCCGGGCGTCAGCGCATTGAGCTGCTCGGCCAGCGCGACGTAGCCCTCGTAGGGCACGACCTGGTAGCAGGTGTGGGTGAAGCGCCTGAGCTGCGCCTCGATCGCGGCGACCACCTTCGGGTGGCGGTGGCCGGTGTTCATCACCGCGATGCCGCCGGCGAAGTCGAGGAAGCGCCGGCCTTCCACATCCCACAGCTCGGCGTTCTCGGCATGGTCGGCGAAGAAGCTGCCCATCACGCCGACACCGCGCGGCGTGGCCGCGGCCTTGCGGGCCATCAGCTGTTCGTTCTGCGAGTGGTTCATGCCAGTCTCCGGGTCAGGGATCGATGCGGATCCAGGTCGTCTTCAGCTCGGTGTACTTGTCGAACGCATGCAGCGACTTGTCGCGCCCGTTGCCGCTCTGCTTGAAGCCGCCGAACGGCACCGTGATGTCGTCCTCGTCGTATTGATTCACATGCACGGTGCCGGCGCGCAGCGCGCGGGCCACGCGGTGCGCGCGGTTGAGGTTGCTGCTCCACACGCTCGCCTGCAGGCCGTAGCTGCTGTCATTCGCCATCGCGATCGCTTCTTCCTCGGTCTTGAAGCGGATCACCGACAGCACCGGCCCGAAGATCTCCTCGCGGGCGATCTTCATCGTGTTGGACACGCCGTCGAACACCGTCGGCTCGACGAAATACCCGCCGCTGTCCTGCCGCGCCTGCCGTCCGCCGGCGGCGAGCCGCGCGCCTTCGTTCTGGCCGGCATCGATGTAGCCCAGCACCGTGCGCAGCTGCGTGTCGTCGACCAGCGCGCCCAGTTCGGTGGCGGCATCGAGCGGGTTGCCCGGCCGGTACTTCGGCGCCTCCGCCGTCACCGTCTTCACGAAGTCGTCGGCGATGCTCTCGTGCACGAACACGCGCGACGGCGCATTGCACGATTCGCCCTGGTTGAAGAACATGCTGCCGGCCACCGTCTGCGCGGCGCGCACCGGGTCGTCGAAATCGGGGAACACGATGAAGGCCGACTTGCCGCCGAGCTCGTTGTAGACGCGCTTCAGGTTGCTGCGCCCGGCGTAGTCGAGCATCTTGCGGCCCACGCGCGTCGAGCCGGTGAAGCCGATCGCATCGACCTCCATGTGCAGCGCGAGCGCCTCGCCGGCCTCGTGGCCGTAGCCCGGCACCACGTTGAACACGCCCTCGGGCAGCCCGGCCTGCAGTGCGAGTTCGGCCAGGCGCAGTGCGGTCAGCGGCGATTTCTCGCTCGGCTTCAGCACCACGCTGTTGCCGGCGGCGAGCGCCGGGCCGAGCTTCCACGAGGCCATGATCATCGGGTAGTTCCACGGCACGATCGCGCCGATCACGCCCATCGGCTCGCGCGTGATCAGCGCCAGCGCACTCTGCGGCGTCGGCGCGATCTCGTCGTAGACCTTGTCGACCGCCTCGGCATACCAGGCGATGCAGCGCGCGGTGGAGGGCACGTCGACGCTCAGGCTGTACTTGATCGGTTTGCCCATGTCGAGCGYCTCGAGCAGGGCCAGCTCTTCCTTGGCGCCGAGGATCAGCTCGGCGAAGCGCTGCAGCACCTTCTTGCGCTGGGCAGGCGCCTTGCGCGACCA
>NZ_JBFUGN010000924.1:0-2457 GCF_056402895.1 Rhizobacter sp. P3_B12
TCTCCTCGGCACCGACCATCGTGCGCAGCAGCTGCGGCCGGCTCGCGTCGGCGCCCTTCTTCACCTCGGTGGCCTGCGCGTCCTTCAGCGCCTTCTCCAGCTCGGGCAGCTTGCCGTACTGCAGCTCGGCGACCTTGTTGAAATCGCCCTTGCGCTTGAACTCCTCGATCTGGAAGCGGATGCGGTCGATCTCTTCCTTCACATGGGCCGAGCCCTGGGCGGCGGCCTTCTCGGCCTTCCAGATCTCCTCGAGGTCGGCGGCCTCGCGCTGCAGGCGCACGATCTCTTCCTGGATCAGGCCCAGGCGCTTCTGCGAGGCTTCGTCCTTCTCGCGCTTGACCGCCTCGCGCTCGATCTGCAGCTGGATCAGCCGGCGGTCGAGCTTGTCCATCGCCTCCGGCTTGGAGTCGATCTCGATCTTGATCTTGGCCGCGGCCTCGTCGATCAGGTCGATCGCCTTGTCGGGCAGGAAGCGGTCGGTGATGTAGCGGTGGCTCAGCTCGGCCGCGGCGACGATCGCCGGGTCGGTGATCTCGACGCCGTGGTGCACCTCATACTTCTCCTGCAGCCCGCGCAGGATCGCGATGGTCGCCTCGACCGTCGGCTCGCCGACCAGGATCTTCTGGAAGCGGCGCTCCAGCGCGGCATCCTTCTCGAGSTACTTGCGGTATTCGTCGAGCGTGGTCGCGCCAATGCAGTGCAGCTCGCCGCGCGCCAGCGCCGGCTTCAGCATGTTGCCGGCGTCGATCGCGCCCTCGGCCTTGCCGGCGCCCACCATCGTGTGGATCTCGTCGATGAAGACGATGGTCTGGCCCTCGTCCTGTGCCACTTCCTTCAGCACCGACTTCAGCCGCTCCTCGAACTCGCCGCGGAACTTGGCACCCGCCAGCAGCAGCGCCATGTCGAGCACCAGCACCCGCTTGCTCTTCAGCGAATCGGGCACCTCGCCGGCGACGATGCGCTGCGCCAGGCCCTCGACGATGGCGGTCTTGCCGACGCCCGGCTCGCCGATCAGCACCGGGTTGTTCTTGGTGCGGCGCTGCAGCACCTGGATCGCGCGGCGGATCTCGTCGTCGCGGCCGATCACCGGGTCGAGCTTGCCGCGGCGGGCGCGCTCGGTCAGGTCGATGGTGTACTTCTTGAGGGCTTCGCGCTGGCCTTCGGCATCGGCGTTGTCGACCTTCTGGCCGCCGCGCACCGCATCGATCGCGGCCTCGAGCGCCTTGCGGGTCAGGCCGTGCTCCTTGACGAGCGGGCCGATCGCCGACTTGGCGTCGGTCGCGGCCAGCAGGAACATCTCGCTCGCGATGAACTGGTCACCGCGCTTGGTGGCTTCCTTCTCGGAGGCCTGCAGCAGCGCGCCGAGCTCGCGGCTCGCCTGCACCTGCTCGCCGCCCTGCACCTGCGGCAGCTTGCGCAACTCGGCGTCGAGCACCGACTGCAGCTTGGACGAATTGACGCCGGCGCGTTCGAGCAAGGCCTTCGGGCCGTCGGTCTGGGCCAGCATCGCGGCCAGCAGGTGCACTGGCTCGATGTAGGGGTTGTCGCGGTTCAGCGCGAGGCTCTGGGCCTCGCCGAGCGCTTCCTGGAACTTGGTGGTGAGCTTGTCGAGTCGCATGGGACGAATCCTCCGATTGCAGGGGATTTGAGGCATTCGCCCCCATTTTCAAGCCGGAACCCGCTCGGCGGGAACCCGGCTTGATGCAGATCAGATCGTCAGCTCGCGCTCGACGTCGGCCGCCTTGCGGCGGGCCAGCGCCAGGTTGGACTTGGCCTTGTCGAGCACGAAGTAGATGAACGTGCCCTCCTTGCGCGAGACCGGGCGGATGATGTGGTACTGCTTGCCCAGCGTGATCAGGATGTCGTCGATCACGTCGTTCAGGCCGAGCTGGCGCATGGTCTTGGCCTTGGCGCGCACGACCTCGGTGTTGCCGGCGGCGGCGACCTCGAGGTCGAGGCCCGAGCCGGCCGAGCCGAGCATCATGCCGCTGGCGGAATCGACCACCGCCGCGCACATGGCGCCGTCCACGGTGAGCAGGTCGTCGAGGGATTGGCGAATGGTGGCCATGGCAGTTCCTTTTGGAGGTGGGGGGGGAAGAAAAGAATTCAGCTGGCCTGCAGGCGCCGGCCGAGGGCTCGCGTCTTGCGCTGCCAGTCGGTCCAGTCGACGCCGCGGTGCTCGCCGACCGAGACCAGCAGCAGGTCGGGATCGACGCAGCACGGGAACATCGCCAGCACGCCGCCCCGGTGGTACATCACCGCCGCCGCCAGCTCGCCGAGCGTCGCGAAGTGGCTGCGTTGCCGGTCGTGCAGCCGCCAGTAGTCGACCGCAGCCTCCCAGGTGCGCTCGGCATCGGCGACGCGGCCGCTGGCCTGCCAGATCAGCCCGGTGGCCGGGTCGACCAGCGCGCATCCGACGATGCCGGGCTGCGCGGCCATCGCATCGAGCTCCTCGGC
>NZ_JBFUGN010000925.1:0-2456 GCF_056402895.1 Rhizobacter sp. P3_B12
GCCCAGGTGATGGCTCAGCTCGCCACCCAGCGCCCGCTCGATCAGCGCCTTCTTGAACGCCATCGACGCTTCCGCTATCGCCTCGGCCGTCATCGGCCCTTGAGTGAATTGATCCAGCAGTTCCTTCGGGATCTTCGGCAGCGCCGCCGTCCTCGCAGCGATCGCCTCGTTCTTCGTCTTCGTCTTGCTTGGCATACATGCTCCTGGTCGTCATGCTATGCCTCGCACACAAAATTACTGACAGGCTCGATAGGTGGCCAACCGATGAGCGCACAACCGCGCGCTCGGCCCTGTTTCGAGGCTGGAGCTAGCAGCGGCAACGAAAGGCCTTCAAAGGGTCTTGATGTCATGGACGTCTACTTCTTCCTTAAGCAGCGCACGGACCTCATCCGTCACTTCTACGATGCCGCCTCGGAGCCGTTCGTCGAGACGAAGCGGTGCATTCAGAACACGCTCGCACCATTCGACGATCCGCCATATGAGGACAGCGGAGAGCAAAGTGCCTGCCCCTATCAGCCATCCCTGGACGGCACGGTCGGCAACTAGCCTTCTTCCTTTAGTTGAGCTCCGGCAGAAGCATGCGGCGCTCTCACTGTCAGCTCAATCTCGTTGATCAAGTGGTAAGGCGGACTAGGCAATTTATTGATCGAGCCGCCTTACAACGGCGAGACGAGCATGTGCAGGGAGATGTCTTGGGCGATGTCAGCCGGTGCGGGCAGAAGTTCGGGCTATCGCGATCCCCTTTCATCCTGAAAGTTAGGGATGCAGACATTTGCATTGCGATCAGAATTGCTAGCGCCGGCCGAAACATATCGCACCGGCCATTGGCCCGGAGGAGCGCGACAGGCGTTGAAACGTCACCAGTGGGGGGGTTATGGGAACGGCCGAAAATCTTTCGTCGCGGCGCGCGTCTACTTGTGTTTGCGTGGGCGTTTGTCTCGCCGTGTTCGGACTGACCAACACCATCCCGGCGCATGCGACCCGCGTGGTTATTAAAGGGCGCGCGATCGATAGCAAAGTGGAGGCGCCCCAGTACCCGTCGAGCCGTGAGGAATGCTCCCAGTTCAACGAGGAGATCGGGGAGATGATCAAGGCCGTGCACGAAGAGCACGAGGCCTGTCTGGCCGACAAAGGCAACACGAACGAGAGCAGCGGCGGCACGTGCTCAAAGGCGGCCTGCCAGAAGCTGCATGACGCACGCGACGAGCTGACCAAAGCTCGGTCCAAGGGTTACTCGGAATGCAATGCGGCCATCAATGAGCGCCAGCGATCAGAAAGTTGGGGCAAGAGCGGCTACGGCACCGACATGGATGAGTTCGTGTCGGCCCTCAAGYCAGGACCCATCTCGGCCGTGAGAACGCTTGTCAAACAGCAGATCAACGACATCGTCGACAAGACGTTCGGCTACGCGTCACCCGTGGTGAAAGGTGGCTTGAAAGCTGGCATGGCAGCGGACACGATGGTCTCGAGCTACCTGGCGATGCAGAAGGCATGCGAGGAAAAGAGCACCGCCGCGCTGAACGCGTGCAACCGAGAAATGATCGCCAGCATTCAGAAGCTGCCCAGCATGGTGCCCACCAAGTACAGCAGCGATCCGGGCATCTCGATCATTCAGCAGGCCATGATGGCCCGCCTTAACCTCATCCTGCGCGACACAATGGACCAGATGGACCGCGCGAGCGAAGAGATGGATGAAGTGACGGAGTCGAGACCGGCTCCAAATCGCAGGCGGCGCGTCACGCCAAGGATCGAGAACAACTGAAGCGAAAGCAGTTGCGCTTCCAATCCACAACACCGGAGGGTAGATGAAAACGATTCTTCTGATCACTTCGATGGTGCTGTCATGCCTGGCGCTGCCAGCGCGGGCGCAGTCGGCGACAGCAATGATGACGACGTGCATCACCGGGCAACTGCTGTGCAACAAGGCTTGCGGCAAGGGCCCGAGCGCCGTTCCGTGCATCAACACGTGCGGGATGAAGGCACAGATGTGCGCCTCAAACAACGGCCGGTGGCCAGGCGCTGATTCGTTCTCGGACGATGACGATCGACCGGCCAAATCGGCATCCCGGCGCAAGAAGGCGGCCGAACCGGAGGACGACGACGAGGAAGAAGCGCCTCGTGCCTCCAAGTCGAGCGCGTCCTCGCGAAAAGGGCGCAGTGACGGCAAGTGCACGACCGATGCCGAATTCGTGCACTCCTGGCCCGTCGACAAGTCCAATGACGAGTTCAAGTTCAAGTTCAGGGTCTCGTCGGACGAATGCAACAAGTACAGCTGCACGGGCTATGTGCACTACCGCATTCAATTCAACTACCAGGGAGGAAACAGCGGGAAGACAACGCTCGTGAGCTACCGCATCCCGCAGGGCCAGCGTTCGACGGAAGTGACGGCTACGACCTTCCCGTTTGTTGTMGGCACCAAGATCGACGTGCGGGACGTCGAAATCAGAGAGGTGTCT
>NZ_JBFUGN010000926.1:0-2452 GCF_056402895.1 Rhizobacter sp. P3_B12
CTCGGACACGGCGGGTTTCGGGCCGGCATTCGCCGCTGCGCTGGAGAGCGGCCGGCCGACGCTGCTGCACCTGAAACTCGACGCCGACGTCAGCACCAGCCGCAGCAGCCTGCAGGCGATCCGCGAGGCGGCCCGGCGGCGCCTGGGCCAGGCCTGAAAACCCGATCGCGAGGGTGGGCGAAGGGATTTGTCGGATGACTTGTTCAAGACAATGTCATACCGCCGTTGTCATACCGACGATATATTGCTGCCAATGAACAAAGTGCTTCCCGTCAATCCCCTGCCGGCCCCGACGCCGGCAGAGCGCTGGGTGTGGCGGGCCTGCCTCGCGGTCTCGCTGGTGTGGCTGGCCGCGGCCTGGGCCGGGCAGGCGCGCTGGTGGCCGGGGGCGCTGCTGCTGGCCTTGAGCCTGCTGCCGCCACTGCTGCGCTCGCAGCGCCGGCAGGTGGCGATGCCGGGCTATGACACGCTCGACGTGAGCCCGTGGGGCCTGGTGCACCGCAGCGGCCTGCCCGACGACCCGCAGGAGCCGTCGACGCGCCGCCTGGCCTGGTCCGATATCCGGCAGGTCGACGTGCTGACGACCGAAGACGGCCYGCTCGGCGAAGACCTGTTCTTCGTGCTGATGACGCAGCGCGACAGCGACACCGAGGCGCTGGTCGTCTCGAACGCGCAGGCGGTGCCGACCAAGCTGCTCGATGCGATGGCCCAGAACCTCGGGCCGCTCGACCAGGCACAGCTGCTGAACGCCGTCAGCACGCGCGAGCTGAAGCGCTTCACGCTGTGGCGGCGCTGATCGGCAAGACCAAGCCTGTTGACACTACGCCGGCCGCATCTGCCTGAGCCACGCGCCGGGCGACAAGCCGGTCGCACCCTTGAACCGCCGCGTGAAGTGGCTCTGGTCTGCAAAGCCCACGGCAGCGGCCACCTCGGCCAGCGCCCCGCCTTGCAACAGCAGCGTGCGCGCTTTCGCGATCCGTACCGCGTTCAGGTAGAGGTGCGGCGGCACGCCGAAGTGCCGGGCGAAGGCGCGGCTCAGGTAGACCCGCGACACGCCGGCCTCGCGGGCGAGTTCGCCGATCGACAGGTCCCGGTCGGCGTTCGCCCGGATGTGGTCCCGCACGCGCTGGAGCCGCTTCAGCCCTGCGTGCACCGGCGGCGTCACGGTTTTCGGCGATTCGCCATGCCGCAGCAGGAGTTGCACGAAAGCCTCCATCAGCAGCACTTCGCCCCGCATCGATTCCTGCGGCTGGCCTGTCGCGAGGATGGCGCGCTGCAGCGTGGCGGCCGCCTGGGGATCGTGGACCACCGGTGCGCGGAAATGACGGCTGCCCTGGATCCCGGCGGCGCGCTGCAGCATGCCAGGCAGCACGTCTGCCTCGACGTACAGCATGCAATAGCCATAGCCGCCGGCCTGGCCGGGCAGGCCGTCGTGGGCCTGGTCGGGGTTCAGCAGGATGACGTCGCCGGGCACGCTGGTCTGGGTCGTGCCCCGGCAGTTGAAGGTCTGCACGCCGCTGCCGGTCAGGCCGATGCCGTACTCCGGATGGCTGTGCCGTTCGAACGCGTGCTCGGTGAAATGTGCCCGCATCAGCGTCACGCCCGCGGCGCCGGCCGGCCGGTACTGCACCCAGTCTGAAGCTGCCGGCGCGTCTGCCTGCATCCGAACGGTCCCTTGCGATTTACAACGGTACAAGACGGCGGCGGCATGCCTCGTCACAGTGGCGGCTCCCCAGCTCATGCCGCAGCGTCATGCACATCCGACCCGCCAGTGTCGAGGACATTCCCACCATCGAGGCACTCTATCGCGAAGCGATCGCCTTCCAACGCGAAGGCGGGCACCCATCCTGGCAGGACCTGGACCTCGCCGTCGTCGAGAACGACATCGCCGAGCGCTGCCAGTACGCGCTGGTGCTGGAGGGCCAGGTGGCCGGCATCTTCAGCTTCTGCCCACCCTCGCTGATGGACCGCGAGATGTGGCAGGGGCTGGCGCCGGAATCGGCCCGCTACATCAACCGGATCATCGTCGGGCAGGCGTGGAAGGGCCGGCAGCTGTTCGCGCACATGCTGGACTGGTGCGAGCAGGAGATGCACCGCCTGGGCCTTCGGGTGCTGCGGCTGGACACCTGGGCGCAGAGCACCGGGCTGATCCTGCACTACGGCCGGTTCGGGTTCAGGCGGGTGGGCGAGCGCATCACGTCGACGAGCGACCGGCTGCCGCCGCAATATCGCGGCCTTCACCTGGTGATCATGGAGAAGCCGGTCGGCTAGCGGCTCTTCTTCCAGAGCAGCAGCACGACGCCCGCGAGCACCACACCGGCAGCGGCCCATTCGTAGTGCGTGACGGTCTCGCCGGCCACCGCGACGCCCAGCAGCATCGCGATCACCGGGTTCACGAAGGTGTAGCTCGACGCCAGCCCCGCGCTGGCCTTCGACAGCAGCACCATGTAGG
>NZ_JBFUGN010000927.1:0-2442 GCF_056402895.1 Rhizobacter sp. P3_B12
ATGCTACGTCAGGCGGTGCCGGCCTGACGAATCCGGACCCCGAAGAAATCAGTCGGCCGAGTCGCTTTCCGGCTCGGCGTCGATCAGGTGATCGTAGGCGTTGATGTCGGATTCGACGCGCGGGATCAGCGGCTTGTCCAGCGGGCGGCAGATGCGGCGCTGCAGGCGGTCCAGGCGCTCGGAGCGCTCCATCGCCTGGAACACTTCGGCCGGATTCATCATGAGAACGAAGGGGTTGCCAACGATCTCGGTGCTGTCGGTGCTCTGCATGGTGACGCTCCAGTGAACGGGTGTGTCGATGGAGTCACTGTAGGCGCCGCATCCTCTTCCTCGTAGTCGGTACCGCTCCAAACGAGGGGTCAGAAGAACCCTGACAAGTCTGTCGGCGGGCTGTCGCTGGGCTGTCGGGGATGGCATGCGGAAGCCGGTGATCCAGTTCCGTATGAAATCATATTTGTCGTTGCAGATCAATGAATTGAATGGGTTACCTAAAGCAATTCTTGAGATCCGATTGCTTACATTCCGGCAGGTTCGGGCAAACGGAACAGCGCTTCGAAATTCCGGCTGGTCTGCGCCGCGACCTCCTCGACGGTACAGCCCTTCAGCTCGGCGATCTGCTTCGCGACGTAAGGCACGTACGCCGGCGTGTTGGTCTTGCCGCGGTACGGCACGGGCGCCAGGTACGGGCTGTCGGTCTCGATCAGGCAGCGGTCCAGCGGCACGTAGCGCGCCACCTCCTTCAGCTCGACGGCGCTCTTGAAGGTCAGGATGCCGGAGAACGAGATCAGGAAGCCGAGGTCGAGCGCATCGCGCGCCACGGCCATCGTCTCGGTGAAGCAATGGAACACGCCGCGCGAGCGGCCGGCGCCCTGCTCCTTCAGCAGCGCGACGGTGTCGTCCGACGCGCTGCGGGTGTGGATCACGAGCGGCAGGTCGCGCTCGAGCCCGGCGCGGATGTGCACCCGGAAGCGCTCGCGCTGCCACTCCATGTCGGCGATGCTGCGGCCGTTGAGTCGGTAGTAGTCGAGGCCGGTCTCGCCGATCGCGACCACCTTGTCGCGCCGGCTCAGCGCCACCAGCGTCTCGACGCTCGGCTCCAGCACGTCCTCGTTGTCGGGGTGCACGCCGACCGAGGCCCAGAAATTGTCGTGCTCCGCCGCCAGCGCCTGCACGCCGTCGAACTCCTCGAGGGTCGTGCAGATGCACAGCGCGCGGTCGACCTGCGCGGCGGCCATCTCGGCGCGGATCTCGTCCAGGCGAGCGCGCAGCTCGGGAAAGCTCAGGTGGCAGTGGGAGTCGACGAACATGGAAGCGATGCAGCGCGCGGCGCGGCAGACGGGATCAGATCGTCTGCGTYGGCTTGGCGGATTGGATGGAGGTGCCGAGGATTTCTTCGATCTTCAGCTTCAGCACGCGGGTCTTCTCGTCGGTCGGGAACCGCACGCCGACGCCCTGGGTGCGGCCGCCCGAGGCATTGGCCGGCGTGATCCACGACACCTTGCCGGCAACCGGGTAGCGCTGCGGATCGTCCGGCAGCGACAGCAGCAGGTAGATGTCCTCGCCGAGCTTGTACTCGCGCGTGGTCGGCACGAACAGCCCGCCCTCGCTGAACAGCGGGATGAAGGCGGCGTACAGCGCGCCCTTTTCGCGAAAGACCAGCTGGATGACGCTCGGCCGCGAGGCGGCGGGTGCAACTGCGCGGGAAGGAGTGGCAGAGGAATCGCTCATCGGGCCGAGTGTACCGAAGGACCCTTGACATGGCGCGCCGGAGCGAGTGCCTCGCGCGCCTGTTGCACCAAGGATTCCACCATCACCGGCTGATTCCACGGGTGCTCGCCGTGCCGGCTCGCGGTGGACAGCGCCGACGCCCAGCGCGTCAGGCCGTACAGCGGCATCGCGGCGGGCAGCGAGGCCGGCGGAAAGTAGCGCGGCGGCGCGCCGCAGGCCAGGCACAGCGCGTCATGGCAGAGCTTGTGCATCGCCTCCAGCAGCCGCGGCAGCGGCCACGCGCCGAGCTGGCCCGCATCGCCGGCGGCGAGCTGCTTCGGCAGGCGCAGCCACGCCACCGCATCGACGCCGTCCTGCGCCCATTCGAGCGCCTGCAGCGGCTGGCCGCCGGCCGCGGCGAGCAGCACCTCGGGTTGCGCCACCTTGTGCTCGGCGAGCCAGCGGGTGGCCAGCTCGGTGGGCGGCAGCGCCAGCGGCAGCGCCTGGCAGCGGCTGCGGATGGTCGGCAGCAACGCATCGGGCGAGCCGCTGCTGAGGATGAAGYGCGCCTGCCCGGGCGGCTCTTCCAGCGTCTTCAGCAGCGTGTTGGCCGAGATGCCGTTCATGCGCTCCGCCGGGTGCAGCAGCACCACCTTGGCACGCCCGCGCGCCGAGGTGGTCTGCGCGAAATTGACCGCACCGCGGATCGCCTCGACCTTCAGCTCCTTGCTCGGC
>NZ_JBFUGN010000928.1:0-2441 GCF_056402895.1 Rhizobacter sp. P3_B12
AGCGCTGAGCCGGGGCGGGCGATCCAGGGCACCATGCGCGGCTTGACACTTCAGACACTTCACTGAGGAACACAGCGATGAACACACGTCTTCGATCCCTGGTCCTGGTTGCCGCACTCGGTGCCGCGGCACTGCTCGGCGCCTGTGCGAGCAAGCCGATCCCGAGCGCCACCGCGATCCTGCTGCCGACCACCGGCAATGCCGCGCAAGGCGTCGTCACCTTCCAGATGGTCGACGACCGCGTGCTGGTCAAGGGCAAGGTGCGCGGCCTGAAGCCGAACCAGGACCACGGCTTCCACGCCCATGAGAAGGGCGACTGCTCCAGCGGCGACGGCATGAGCACCGGCGGCCACTTCAACCCCACCGGCAAGCCGCACGGTTCGCCGCTCGGCGACCACCATGCCGGCGACATCCCGGCGATCACCGCCGACGCGAGYGGCGTGGCGGAGTTCGAATTCCTGCTGAGCGATGTCACCATCGGCTCCGGCCCGACCGACCTGGTCGGCCGCGGGTTGATCGTGCACGCGAGCCAGGACGACTATTCGACGCAGCCGACCGGCAACTCCGGCGCCCGCATCGCCTGCGGCGTGATCAAGCGCGACCCGACCCCCGGCAACTGACCGGGACGCAGTGAAGGCCCTGCTGGTTGCCGCCGGTCCGAAGGCGCGCGAGCACCTGCGCCGCGACGGCCTGCGCCCGCAGGATGTGCGGGCCATCCCGGCCGCGGCCGGCGGGCCGAAGGGCCTGGCGCTGAACCACCTCGATCGCTTCCTGTTCGGCGACTGGCTGCCGCGCAGCGACCACACGGTGCACCTGCTGGGCGCGTCGATCGGCGCGTGGCGCATGGCCACCGGCTGCCTCGACGACCCGGCGCGCGAGCTGGCGCAGATGGCCGCCGACTACATCGGCCAGCAGTACGAGCACGCGCCCGGCAAGCAGCCGACCGCGACCCATGTCAGCCAGGTGTTCGCCGACAACCTGGTGCGCCAGTTCGGCGCGCGCGAGGCGCAGGTGCTGCAGCACCCTCGCTACCGGCTGCACGTCTTCACGAGCCGCGGCCGGCACGTGCTGGGCCGGCAGGGGCGGCTGCGCACGCCGATCGGCTACCTGGGCGCGTTCGCGGCCAATGCCGTGAGCCGCCGCGCGATGGGCGGCTGGCTGGAGCGGGTGGTGTTCTCGGACCCGCGCGATGCCTTGCCGCTGTCGCTCACCGACTACCGCACCCACACCGCCGCGCTCGATGGCTCGAACCTGCGCGCGAGCATCCTCGCCAGCTGCTCGATCCCGTTCTGGCTCGACGCGGTGCACGACATCCCCGGCGGCCCCACCGGCGCCTACTGGGACGGCGGCATCACCGACTACCACCTGCACCTCGACTACGCGTCGATGCGCGACGGGCTGGCGCTGTACCCGCACTTCCAGAAGACGGTGGTGCCGGGCTGGCTCGACAAGGGCTTCAAGCGCCGCCACCGCGCCAGCGCGATGCTCGACAACCTGATCGTGCTGTACCCGAACCCGGAATGGATCGCGACGCTGCCGCACGGCAAGCTGCCCGACCGGGCCGACTTCAAGTCCTGGGGCGAGGACGTGGCGGGCCGGCAGGCGGTGTGGACCCGCGCGTTGCACGAAAGCGAACGGCTTCGTGACGATTTCGCGAACTGGCTGGATCGCCCCGACGCCGAGGTGTTGTAGGACGGCGCGCCCTGGGCCGGAATGGTGCGGCGCTCCCCTAAAATTCGCGGGATGCGCGACCTGCTGTTGTCCCCTCCGCCGCTCCCCCTGTCCTCCCCGCTGCAGTTCCGTCGCGCCTTTGAATCGACTGCCACGCCGGCGCTCGACCGCCGCATCCACACCGGCGAAGAGCCGCGCCACATCGCCGCCCCCGCGCTGCTGCACCCCGCCGGCACGGTCACCGAGACCTGGAGCGTCCCCGGCCCGTTGCACGCGCAGTGCCGCGGTGCCGCGCGCTTCGTGAGCGACGGGCATTGGCTGATGGGCACGCTGTGCATCGACGACAAGGCGTGGCCGGGCGGCATCCGCGCGGCGGCGCGGCAGGTCTACGACGAGCTGTTCCAGCTGCTGCGCGACGAGGGCTTCGCGCACCTGCTGCGCGTGTGGAACTACGTGGCCGACATCAACGGGTGCGACGCGGGCGATCCGCTGGAGCGCTACCGGCAGTTCAACATCGGCCGGCAGGATGCCTTCCTGGCCGCCCGGCGCAGCGCGTTCGACGGCGCGCCGGCCGCCTGTGCGCTGGGCACCACGCAGGGGCCGCTGACGGTGCATTTCCTGGCCGGGCGCGAGGCGCCACGCGCGGTCGAGAACCCGCGCCAGGTCAGTGCCTACCGCTACCCGTCGCAGTACGGTCCGCGCGCGCCCACGTTCTCGCGCGGCGCGCTGGCGTCGATCGGCGGCGGGCGCGAGGCCTTGTTCCTGTCGGG
>NZ_JBFUGN010000929.1:0-2438 GCF_056402895.1 Rhizobacter sp. P3_B12
GGCCGGGGCAGGCGGCGAGCAGGCGGTCGGCGAGCTGCGCCACGGGGTCGATGAGGTGCTCGCAGTTGTCGAGCACCAGCAGCGCGCGTGCCGCGCCGATGTGCGCGCACAGCGCGTCGAGCGGATCGGCCGTCGCGTCTTGCCGGGCACCGGCGGCCGAGGCCACGGCGGCCAGCAGGCGCCGCGGGTCCTGCAGGGCCGCGAGGTCGACGAACCACGTGCCCGCCGCAAAGGCCGCCAACTGCCGCTGCGCGAGCTCGATCGCCAGGCGGGTCTTGCCGCTGCCGCCGGTGCCGGTGAGCGTCAGCAGCGGTGCGCGCTCCAGCAGGCCGGCGCAGTCGGCCAGCGCGTTCTCGCGGCCGATGAAGCGGGTGCGCGGCAGCGGCAGGCGGTGGGGCGTGGGGGCGAGGGCGGGCTGGGCCGCGGCTTCGCCGCTGTCAGCGCCAGCCTCGCRCAGCGCGGCGGTGAACTGGTAGCCGCGGCGCTTCACGGTGGCGATCGCCTCCGCCCCCAGCAGCTTGCGCAAGGCCGAGATCTGCACCTGCAGGTTGTTCGGCTCGACCACCAGGCCGGGCCACGCGAGATCGATCAGCTCATCCTGCCCCACCACCTGATCGCGCCGCTGCGCCAGCGCAATCAGCACGTCGAGGGCCCGCACGCCGAGCGCCGCCGGCTTGCCGTCGTCCAGCAGCAGGCGTTCGGCAGGGCGCAGTTCGAAACGACCGAAGTGGAGCGGTGTCGACACGGGTTGGCGCGGGTTTCAGCTTGGTTTCAGGTGGGTGAAGGACGCGGCGATGGCGTGCGCGGGACAGTCGCGGCACTGCATCAGACACTCGGGAGACCGCCGATGGATTTCATCACGACCATTATCCGCACGCTGTCGCGCCGATCGACGCCATCGCGCTTCGCGATGGATGACTGCCGGGGCCTGGGTGCCCAGTGCGCCCAGTGCGAAGCCGAATCCGATGGCGACAGCCTGCGGCTCTACGTGGACGGCCGGTTCGAAGGCTGGATCGACGGCGTCGTGCGCCTGTAGCGTCAACAAGCCGTCATGGGCGGGCCGCACAGTCCGCCGGCCATCCACTTCGTGTCACACCATGACGAACACGTTCTTGTCCCTGCGCGCCCTGAAGTCCATTGCGATCGCCCTCATCGCCGTGACCGCTGCCGCGGCCCACGCCGATGAACTGCCGCGCTGGGACACTGCCATCACGAAGTACAACGAGAAGCAGGTGCGCGACTTCCATCCGATGTTCGATTTCGACTCCGACGGCTGCTACCCGGCCACGCCGTTCAACCRCAACAGCAACCTGAGCCAGAACCCCGGCCTGAACGCCACCGGCACCGTGCAGGGCGCCTGCCGCGACGGTGGCTGGGGCAACTTCGCCAACACCATCCATCGCCAGCTGTGCCGCGAGACGGTGGAGGGCAGCGACCGCATCGAGCGCTGCGCGCACTTCTACGAGCTGTACTTCGAGAAGGACCAGGCGATCGGCCTCACGTTCCTGGGGGGCCACAAGCATGACGTCGAGACGGTGATCGTCTGGACGGGCCGCAGGAACGGCGGCGGCGATTTCATCTCGCACGTGTCGGTCAGCGCGCACGGCAACTACACCACGCGGCCGATGGCCGGGCTGGAGAACCACTGGGGGCATCCGCTGGTGGTCTATCACAAGGATGGCGCGGGCACGCACGCATTCCGCTTCGCGAATGCCAACGACCATGCCCACGTCGAGTTCATCGGCAACTGGGGCGAGTTCTACGCGCCGGACATCCTCAGCCACTACAGCGCCGTCGCGCAGTGGAATGGCGACGAGTGGACGCGCTACCTGGCCAACCGCAACTATCGCGTGGCGCTGGAGAACTCGAACTTCGGCAGCGCGAGCTTCAAGACCCGCAACGACGGCGAGATCATGAACCAGGCCAACAACAACGTGCCGCGCAGCGACGCGTTCTGGGCCAACGTCTGGTTCCTGTGGGACGACGTGTGGGCCACGCGCGCGAAGGAGTTCCAGGCGAACTACCCGCAGACGTACACGCGGATCAGCGAGTAAATCATCGGGAAAAGTGGAGATATTCTGGCGCTATGATGTTCAGATGACTAGAATATTTCCATGTCGAGAAAGCCTGCTCCGCTGCTTCCAGCCACTGAAGCGCTGCTGATCCAGCTCGGCGACCGCCTGCGCCTGGCGCGCCTGCGCAGGCGGCTTCCGGCCAAGCAGGTGGCAGAGCGGGCGGGCATGGCGCCCATGACGCTGCGCAGCCTCGAGCGCGGTGGGGCAGGCGTGACGATGGGTGCCTATGTGGCCGTGATGCAGGTGCTGGGCATCGAGAAAGATCTCGATCTGCTTGGCAAGGCGGATCCGCTCGGCCGCGAGTTGCAGGATGCGCAGTTGCCCGCGACCCGGGCGACGCGCAGGGGGCCGTCTCCCGCGCCC
>NZ_JBFUGN010000930.1:0-2435 GCF_056402895.1 Rhizobacter sp. P3_B12
TACGCGTCGAACCGCGTCGGCGGCTCGCTGATCATCGTCGACCCGGCGAGCAACCGCACCAGCGGGGCGTTGCTGGTCAAAGGGGCTGCATAAGTGGCACTCGGTCGCGTCATCTTCATCGGCGCGGGCCCCGGCTCGGCCGACCTGATCACCGTGCGCGGCGCGCAGCGCCTGGCGCAGGCCGACGTGGTGCTGTTCGACGCACTGACCGACCCGGCGCTGCGCGCGCACGCGCCGAACGCACGCTGGGTCAACGTCGGCAAGCGCGGCTTCTGCGACAGCACCGGCCAGCAGACGATCAACGCGCTGCTGGTGAAGCATGCGAACGAGGTGGCGACCGTCGTGCGCCTGAAGGGCGGCGACCCGAGCGTGTTCGGCCGGCTCGAGGAAGAGCTGATCGCGCTGGCCGAGGCCGGCATCGAGTGCGAGGTGGTGCCCGGCGTCACGGCCGCCATCGCCGCGGCCGCCGCCACCCAGCGCCCGCTGACCCGGCGCGGCGCCGGCCGCAGCGTCAGCCTGACCACCGCGATGACGCAGACGCGCGAGCTGCGCGCCGCCCGCACCGCCGACACCGAGGTGTTCTACATGGCCGGCAAGCAGCTCGCGGCGCTGGCGCGTGGCCTGCTGGACAGCGGCTGGCCGGGCGACACCCCCGTCAGCGTGGTCTCGCGCGCCGGCTGGCCCGACCAGTTGCACAGTGACCACACGCTGCAGGCCCTGCCCCGCGCCAGCCTGCTGCACGCCGGGCGTCCGACCGTCGTCACCGTGGGCGAAGGGGCCCGACCGGTGGTTGCAGAACCAGTTGCTGCAAAGCAAGCAAAAGCCCCTGCCGAGGACCTCGCGCTTCCGGTGAAAACCCCAAGCCCTTAAAATCGCCCGTTTTRCCATCCGGCACGGCAGCTTTCAGGCACCTTTTTTCTTCTTTTTTCGAGCCAGCACCATGACCCACGTCGTCACCGAAGCATGCATCCGTTGCAAGTACACCGATTGCGTCGACGTGTGTCCGGTCGATTGCTTCCGCGAAGGCCCGAACTTCCTGACGATCGATCCGGACGAGTGCATCGACTGCGCCGTGTGCATTCCCGAATGCCCGGTCAACGCGATCGTTCCGGAAGAAGATGTTCCCGGCGACCAGGTCCACATGATCAAGATCAACGCCGATCTCGCGAAGAACTGGCCCAGCATCACCAAGCGCAAGGCTGCGCTGCCCGATGCGGACGAGTGGAAAGACAAGACGGGCAAGCTGTCCGAACTGATCAAGTAATCCCGCCAAAACAATTCACCTGACCTGCCATGGAACCGAACGCCAACGTGGAGATTTCAAAGACTGCCGGCTCGCACGACGGCCCCATCGAGACCGATGCCGTCATCGTGGGTGCCGGCCCCGTCGGCCTGTTCCAGGTCTTCGAACTCGGCCTGCTCGAGATCAAGGCCCACATCATCGACTCGCTCGCCTACCCCGGCGGCCAGTGCATCGAGCTGTACCCCGACAAGCCGATCTACGACATCCCGGCCGTGCCGGTGTGCACCGGCAAGGAACTGACCGACAACCTGCTGAAGCAGATCGAGCCGTTCGGCGCCACCTTCCACCTCGGCCAGGAAGTGACCGTGGTGCAGAAACAGGAAGACGGCCGCTTCTACGTCGAGACGACCAAGGGCACGCGCTTCCTCACCAAGACGATCTTCATCGCCGGCGGCGTGGGCTCGTTCCAGCCGCGCCTGCTGAAGGTCGACGGGCTCGACAAGTTCAACGACACGCAGCTGTTCTACCGCGTGAAGAACCCGGCGCAGTTCGCCGGCAAGAACCTGGTGATCGTCGGCGGCGGCGATTCGGCGCTCGACTGGACGCTGAACTTCGTGCAGGACGGCCCGAACAAGGCCGAGAGCGTGATCCTGCTGCACCGCCGCGACGGCTTCAAGGCGGCGCCCGCGAGCGTGGCCAAGATGAAGGAGCTGTGCGACGCCTACGAGATGCAGTTCATCGTCGGCCAGGTGACCGGCTACGAGGAGCGCGACGGCCAGCTGACCAATGTCAAGGTGACCGGCGGCGACGGCGTCACGCGGGTGGTGCCGCTCGACGTGCTGCTGGTGTTCTTCGGCCTGAGCCCCAAGCTCGGCCCGATCGCCGAATGGGGCCTGAACCTCGAGCGCAAGCAGATCGTCGTCGACACCGAGAAGTTCGAGACCAGCACGCCGGGCATCTTCGCGGTGGGCGACGTCAACACCTACCCGGGCAAGAAGAAGCTGATCCTGTCGGGCTTCCACGAAGCGGCGCTCGCGGCCTTCGCAGCGGCGCCGTACGTCTTCCCCGACAAGCGCATCCACCYGCAGTACACGACCACCAGCCCGAAGCTGCACAAGGTGCTGGGGGTCGAGACGCCGACGTTCGACTGATCCTTCTCGCCTGATCGTTTCGGCCTCGCCCCCGCAAGGGG
>NZ_JBFUGN010000931.1:0-2430 GCF_056402895.1 Rhizobacter sp. P3_B12
GTGCTGGAACGCATGGCCGCCGGCGACAGCAACAAGCTGATCGCGCGCGAACTCGACCTGAGCCCGCACACGGTGAAGCGGCACGTGGCGAACATCCTCGGCAAGCTGGGGGTGGATACGCGTGGGCAGGCGGCGGCGCGGTGGCGGGGGCCGTGACTCCGGTCGTCAGTCAAATCTTGAAATTCGCCTCCTGGATCGATTTGAATTCACGCCAGCGTTCGGCAGCCAGATCTGCACCGGCAAGTATTTCTCCGACGTCTTCGCGATGACCAGCGAAAGCAGCCAAGTGAAGAACTTGCGATCCGAACACGCCGATCTGGTGAACATCGATCAAGTCCTCACCGAGAAACTCCAGATGCCGAGAATACTGTTTCAATAGTTTTTCGATCATCACATGCATCCAGGCTCCTGGATCAGTCCTGTCAGGCGCTCTCTTGCGGAATCTGAAATGCGCAGTGTCATGTCCGCCTCACAGTCGCATGGCGCCCTCAGACCCGTGCCCTTCGTTTCAATTCGTTGGCGAACGCAGCAACGCAAGACGATCTGCCAATGACTGGAGGTGGCGCATCGGCATGTCGACGCGTTGCGGCTTGTTCGCTCATGGTGCTTGGCTCTTCACCGAGCGAGGCCTACTTGTCTTGCATCGGCACGATGACGACAAAGCGTTCTCCTTCCATATCAAGCAGGCTTTCATCCAGGGGATCGGCCCACTGCTCGTCGATGTGAACAAGAAGGTTGCCGTTGCGTTCTGCTGGCGACTTCAGCTTGGCTTGTTCGATCAGCGCAACAGACCATCCTGTGTCTGCACCCGTCAAGTAGCGCGCTCTCAGAACGGTGACCACGGGCACCTCAAGATCTGTTTCCAGGATCAGTCCAGTCAGGCGCTCCCTTGCGGAATCTGAAATGCGCAGTGTCATGTGTGCCTCACAGTCTCACCCAATAGTCTGGGCATTGATCTATTGACCAATTGATGTCGGTCGTGAACACAGTACCGTCGGTGCAAGAGAAAGTACAACGCATGATGTGGCGACACTCCTCCGGTGCCGGCCCCAGTCGGAATCCGCTGATCTTCTTGCACGACCCCTTCGACGAGCCTCCGTCGCCTGCCGGTTTCGGTGGAAGCAACGGCATTGGAGGCTCAGGCTTCAGTGGCAGCATGGGACTTGTGCCTGCAGGTGATGGCGGCATGTCGTCGGGCTTTCTGGATTCCATTGGGCGAGGGCTGAACAGTGCGCGGCACCCGGGCGAGAGGATGCAGCCGATGAGCGCCACCGGAATGATCATCGGCAGAGCTTGCGCCATCTGTCCGTCGCTGTCGATGTATTCGGCGGGTCTGCCATCGACATACGCGTAGGTGTTCGTCCCTCCGCGCAGCCCGATGGGATCCGATTCCTTGTATCGCCCAATGCTGCCTTCGTAGTGTCGGAAGTAGTTGTAGAACAGTCCACTCTCCGCATCGGCATACTGCCCCGGGAAGCGCAGGTTCTGCGTGAAGACGCCGAGCCCGCTCGGGTTGACCTCCGGCGCGGTCGTGCCGAACGGCTCGGCGAACCACTGCCAGCGGGTCGTGTTGTTCGTGTCGACGACGATCCGCGGTGCGTTCAGGTGATCGGCGTGGATGTAGAACACCAGCGGTGGCCCGCTCGGGTTCGTGGGGTCCGGCATGAACATCGCCACAGGGATGTCGTCCAGCCAGATGTATTCGCGGAGCGCCTGCCCCGCTTGGTCGTACTCACCGAGCAGTTCGCCGTTGAGCCCGTACACGAAGATCACCGTGCTGCCCGGCCCTGCACTCGTCACCTTGCGAATGCGCCGCTTGTCGGCGTCGTAGGTGTAGGTGCCGGTGACGCCGGCCTTCGTGATGCTCGCGAGTGAGCCGCTCAGGCTGTAGGTCGCGGTGTAGTTCGGGCTGTCGCTGAGTGTGTTCCCCGCGTTGTCATAGCCGAAGTTGCGTGCTGGGTTCGTGATGCTCGTGAGCCGGTTGCTCGTGGCCTCGGTGCTGTAGACGCTCGGGCTGCCGTTCAGGCTCACGTTGGYGCGGTTGCCATTCGGGTCATACGTGATCGCCCAGTTGCTCGCGACCGTCGTCACCTGCGTGATCCGGTCGTTCTCGTCGTAGCCGAAGCTCTGGTCCAGCGCAGGTTGTGGGATGCCGTCGTTGGCGCTCAGGTGCGTGAAGCTGATGATGCGATCGGCGGCGTCGTAGGTCACATCTCGGAAGACGTTGCCCAGCCGGTAGCGCGTGACGCGTCCGCTGAGGTCGTAGAAGCGCTCGTGCGGCGTCGTCCCGCTGGCCATGTTCCAGTTCCAGCTCGTCACCGGACCGAACGGTTCCCACTTGATGTCGCTGAGCAGCGGCGTGGGCGTGCCGTTCGCGTCCTGGGCCATACCGATCGCGGTCACGTTGCGGCTCGTGTAGCTGCGCACGAC
>NZ_JBFUGN010000932.1:0-2426 GCF_056402895.1 Rhizobacter sp. P3_B12
GTTCAGGTTCGGGTGGGGGTTCGGGTGGGGGTTCGGACTGCGGCGGCGTCGGCACGTCGAGGGCCACGCTCGTGAGCTTGGGGGCATCGAGTGCGCCGGAGCCGCTGTCGATCACCTCCGACACGTCCTGCTCGGCAGGAATCTCGACCAGGCCCAGCCGCACCAGCTCCTCGAAATGCACGGTCTGCGCGCCGGCCTGGTGCGCCAGGCTCAGCACCTCGGCGAGCGTGCGCCGCCCGTCCACCAGGAACAGCACCGTGCGGTGCCGCTGACCGAGCCGCTGCGTGCGGGTGCGCAACTCGTCATGGCCGCTCGAGGTCTTGGTGGGAACGGAGGGCACGGTCATCGGGGATCATGGGTCGAAGGCACCATTGTGGCGCGAGAACTGGTAACCGTCAGTGGTCACTTCGCTCGCGTGCACAGGCGGGTTGAAGGCCGGATCGAACGGCACTCGCCCCTGTCATCGGCCTCGCGGCACCGGCCTGTAGGGCGCGGCGGCCCGGGTACACACCCGGTTTCAACTCGATCGTTCCAGATCAGAAGCGGCTGCGCGCCTTGCGCTTGTCGAGCTCGAGCAGCTGGTTCTTGATCAGCGCCTGCAGCACACGCAGGTTCGCCTCGGTCAGGCTGATGACGCTGGACGGCTCGTCGTCGTGGTTGGTCACCGTCTGCACCAGCGCATCGACCTTCAGATGCACCATGCCGTGGACGTCGTGTGCCATGGATTTCACACGCTGGATCTCGATGTTGTGGGTCTTCATGAACGCTCTCCGCGGGCCCGCTTGCCGGGCCAAGGGCGGCAGCGTAACGCAGACGGGGCGATGCGCCCCGGGGCTTGGCAACAAAGATGCAGGAATTGTGCAGAGGATCCGCTGCGTCGCTCCACAAAGCAGCTCTACCGTCCACGGTGCCTTTCATCCACATCCGAGCAACCGCTTTCTGGAGCCCCGCCGTGACCCACACCCCTTCGCGCGCCGTCCAACTCATCCGAAACCTGCTGCAGGTCGGGCCATTGCTGATGCTCGCCGCGTGCGGCGGCAACGGATCGTCCTCGTCGACCAGCACGACGAGCACCACGAGCACGACGGCGCCCGGCACGCCGACGCTGGATTCGGCAACCGCCGGCGACGCTCAGGCCGCCCTCGCCTTCACGGCGTCGACCAGCGGTGGCACGGCCACGAGCTACAGCGGCAGCTGCGCGGCCACCGGTGCCACCACCCGATCGGCCACTGGCACCAGCAGCCCGATCACCGTCACCACGTTGACGAACGGGACCACGTACACCTGCACGGTGACGGCGACCAACTCGGCGGGGTCGGCGACGTCGACGAGCAAGACCGTGACGCCGGCGGCGACGTCTTCGGGTGGCGGAACAACAACCACTGTCGACACCACGGCACTGCCTGTGGGCACCAGCAAGATCATCGAGACGGTCCCGACTGCTGTCGGCTATCTCTACAAGTGCACCAACACGACGAACCCGAACAACCCGGGCAACGTCGCGCAAGGCTGGATCAGCAGCGACGGAACGACCTGGAACCTGCAGACCAAATCGATCTACGCGGTGACCGGCAACGATTCATGGGTATCGACGTTCACGAACACGATCGCCAACGCCGTCCGCAGCCTGGCAGGGAACGGCTTGCCCAGCCACACCACCGGGATCTACGGAATCACGAATGCAACGAGCCCGCTGGCCTATCAGTACGACCACAACCCCAACAAGATCCTGACGAACACCGTTGCCTGGTCCGGGCTGAGCACCAATCCGACAGTCAATGCGACACCGACCTGCCTGGGCGGCGGAGCCGTCGGCATCTTCCTGACCGGAGCGCGCATGTTCGCCGCGTTCGATGCCAAGGGCCGCGACGCCCGGGCGTGGGAAGTCACCGATGCCTGCGAAGGCCACCCCGAGGGCACCGGCAAGTACCACTATCACAGCCTGCCGAAGTGCGGCTTGACCGCCGATGTCGCGAGCCAGCATTCAGCCGTGATCGGATATGCGGCCGACGGATTTGCCATCTACGGCGTGCAGGGTGATGCGGGCAAGACCATCACCAACGACGACCTCGACATCTGCCACGGGCACACCGACACCTCGGTGACGCAGTACCACTACCACACGACCGAGACCTTCCCGTACACGATCGGCTGCTACCGCGGCACGCCGATCACGAGCCACGACTGATCCAGTTCCGCATGCCCTCGCCCATGATCCGCCGCGCCGCCGTGCTGCTGTGCCTCGGCCTCGCCGTCATGACGGCGGGGGTCTCCGCCTTGTCCCTGTGGGCCGATTGGCGTCGGCCCGATTCCATCCTGGCCCACGACACGCTGCCCTTCTACGCGTCGGCCGACCTGAGGCCGCGCTGGGATCGCATCTCGTCGGTGCTGCGGGTCGATGGCTTCGAATTCACGAACCACCGCAA
>NZ_JBFUGN010000933.1:0-2426 GCF_056402895.1 Rhizobacter sp. P3_B12
AGCCTGTGGGGCTCGCTCAAGGTCGGCCGGCTGTATGGGCGCAAGTTCGAGACAGTGCGGGCCGCCAAGGACGAGGTCATCGACTGGCTGGCGTTCTACAACCACCGCCGGCTTCACTCGACGCTCGGCTACGTCAGTCCAATGCAATTCGAACGGGCTTGGCTCGCTGCCCAGGAAAAGCGAGCCGCGTAATGCCCTCGGCTATGGGATGCGAGATCCGAGGGCAAGGTCAAACCTTCATGGGCAGTGCTGTCCATTGGGACGGATTGCTTCGAGACAAGAAGAGCAAGTTAGTCATCATCCGGCGAGAACCCGACTCGACCCCACGATACCTTCAAGGGCACTTCTATCTGGACTTCAGTGATGACGCGGAGTACCCAAAGCGGATGGAGGAGCTCCTTGACCTACTGCGAGGCAAGTCTGTCGCCGAACGCCCAAAGAAGAGCCGGAGCTTGACAATGCCATCGGAGAGTTCCTATGAGTTCACTCGTGTCGAGGAACTGATCCGCGTGAACCATCCAAACCGCAGGGCGATCGTGAACGCAGTCGATGGGACCGACTTCGCTGGTGCAAAACGTATCAAGTACGAGCTCTGGGAGACCAAGTCCCCCGCATTGAACTACTTCCTGGCGCTGCACGCCAATATCAACATCCAGCAGACAGCGCATCACGCAGCGGCCCGTTTGCTGGCTGCCGGCATTCGTCCCCCCGAGATAACAGTTCTGCGCCATCGGGTCGCGCGCCCGGAGCAGGATCTGATTGCCGGCGCATTCTCCGAAGCGAAGCTATTGACGCGCGTTCACGAATGCACTTACAAGGAGTATATCTGGGACTACTGTATCGACGAAACCCTCAAGGCCATTGATCCGCCGAGTCCCATCGAGAACTACACGAATCAAGACTTGACCTTTCTCAACGGTGACGGCGACGAGGTGCGCGTCGAATCTGCACTGGACCATTTCCTGCAGGTACTGCAGAAACCATCTCACGTCTCGGCGCACCTTGTGGTCGCGCCCGGCGGCATGGGCAAGACCTCGTTGTGCCTGTCCGTCTCAAGGGCGCTACATTTTCGTGAAGATCTGCGGTCATCCGTTATCCTCATCCAGGCGGAGGCGATCAAGAAGTACGTGGCTGAGCGAGGGGTTGTCTCGTCGCGAATCGAGACGATCTACGACATCTACGAGCTATACGCGAAGTACCAAGGGCACGGAAAGCTCTTCGATCGATCAACCTTCGATTTGGCCGTCGTCTGCGGTAACTTGACGATCATCATCGACGGTCTGGATGAGCTGAGTTCGCTGTTCCAAGAGCAGTTCGACGTTGGGGCCTTTCTCGAATCGCTTAAGGAACTTCACGATCAACTCGGGAGTAGCAACGTCCTTCTGACGACCCGGAACAACGTCGTCGCGCAAGACGCTGGACTAGAGGCGTTGGCCATTGAGCGCTATGAACTACTCGGGTTCGACACAGCGAGCTGCAAGCGCTACGTGACGCGTCGCTTGCAGGGCTACGTTTCAGGTTCGGCGATGATCGACAGAGTGATGGCGCAGGTCGCCAAAATCCGCATCCATGACGACGACGGCCGCATCATTCCCTTTCTGGCCGACATCTCTACGACGGTGGCGGAAGACGCGCTCAGCGCAGGCAAGGACGGAAGCTTCGAGGTCTCGGATGACTCTACCCCTTATCCTTCGAACAACGACCTTGCTGACCACATCGTGCATTCGATCCTTCGCCGTGAGCAGACGCGGCATGACCTCGAGATCCAGGTCGTTGATGTCGTCGAGCTGATTTCCGACTTGGTAATCGACCACGGGAAGCGTTGGCCCGTCGCACAAATGCAGGAGCGGCTATTCCTCCTGTACGAGGCCCGTGCACAGCCCATTCTGGCCAAGCTGTTGCTGAACCCGCTGCTCGTCTTGCAGAACGGCGATGTTGAGCTGCGGTACTCGTTCCTGAGCTCGTACTTTGAGGTTCTCCTGATGCTTCGTGGCTTGCTACGAAGCAGCATCGAGTCCGGAACGATGCGAGCCCTTAGCCGACTGAACCTGGAAAGCGAAGAGGCGCGGGAGCTAAAGCGGTTCTTCTTGTCGCATCCCGATGAGGTGGAGGCCGCGCTGCACTCCATCGTTCCGTTGCTACGTGAACAGGCAAACGCTTCCGACAGTGGCGCAGACGATGTCCGAGGGCGGCGCGAATACGCTAGAGGCGCTATCGCGTCGCTCTTGAATCTCTATTTCTCCGCGCAAAAGCTTTCTATCGATGCCACGACGGTCAAGCTTCTGTCCTTCTATGGACTGAAGGAAGACGTCAATGCAATTCGTACGCTAGAAGGGCTGTTTATCAAGGGAGCGTTTCCTACGATCGATTTCTCAAGGCTTATCGTCACCAAGTCTGGCTTCCATGGTTACAAGAACTTCCTAGCC
>NZ_JBFUGN010000934.1:0-2425 GCF_056402895.1 Rhizobacter sp. P3_B12
ACTTCAACCAGTACCAGGACAAGACGCTGAAGGGCAAGCACCAGATCTTCTGGGCCGGCTGGCTCGCCGACTACCCCGATGCGGAGAACTTCCTGTTCCTGCTGTACGGGCCCAACTCGAAGAGCCGGCACGAAGGCGAGAACATCGCCAACTACGACAACCCCGAGTACGACAAGCGCTACAAGCAGCTGCAGTTGCTGGAAGACGGTCCGCAGAAGCAGAAGGTGATCGACGAGATGGTCGACATCGCGCGCAAGGACGCGGTCTGGTCGTTCGGCTACTACCCGTATGCGGCAGGCGCCTACCAGCAGTGGGTCTACAACGGCAAGCCGACCATCATGATCCGCGACATGGTGCGCTACCACCGGCTCGACCCGGTGCTGCGCACCGCGAAGCAGGCCGAGTGGAACCACCCGGTGTACTGGCCGCTGCTGCTGATCGCGGCGGCGCTTGCGCTGCTCGCCTGGATCGCGCGGCGTGGCTTCATCGCCCGCGAACGCGCCAACGCCCTGGCCGGCGTCGCCACCCGTCCCGCGAAAGCCTGACCGATGCTGAACTACGTGATCCGCCGTGGCTTCTACGGCTTCCTGATCCTGCTCGGAGTCAACCTGTTCACCTTCCTGCTGTTCTTCACCGTCAACACGCCCGACGACATGGCGCGCCTGAACATCGGCGGCAAGCGCGTCACGCAGGAGCAGATCGAGAAGTGGAAGACCGAGCGCGGCTACGACAAGCCGCTGTACGTCAACGACAAGGCGAGCGGCCTCGAGCGCATCACCGACACCGTGTTCTGGGACCGCTCGGTCTCGCTGCTGGCGCTGAAGTTCGGCCGGTCCGATGCGCGCAGCGCCACCGACGTCGGCCATGAGATCCGCACCCGCATGTGGGTCAGCCTGCAGCTCGCGGTGCCGCTGTTCCTGCTGCAGGTCTTCGCGAGCGTGGGCTTCGCGCTGCTGCTGGTGTTCTTCAAGAACTCGCGCATCGACTTCTGGGGCGTGGTTGCCTGCGTGCTGATGCTGTCGATCAGCAGCCTGTTCTACATCATCGTCGGCCAGTTCCTGTTCTCGCGCATGTTCCGGCTGGTGCCGATCTCGGGCTTCGCGCCGGGGCTCGATGCGGTGCGCTTCCTGATCCTGCCGGTGATCCTGTCGCTGCTGTCGCGCCTGGGCGGGGAAGGGCGGCTGTACCGCGCGATGTTCCTCGAGGAGATCGGCCGCGACTACGTGCGCACCGCGCGCGCCAAGGGCCTGAGCGAGCCGCGCGTGCTGTTCCGCCACGTGCTGCCGAACGCGCTGATCCCGATCATCACCAGTGCCGGCAGCTACCTGCCCTACGTGTTCCTCGGCAGCCTGGTGTTCGAGAGCTTCTTCGGCATCCCGGGCCTGGGGGCCTACGTGATCGATGCGATCTCGGGGCAGGACTTCGCGATCCTGCGCTCCATCGTCTTCATCGGCTCGCTGCTGTACATCGGCACCTACATCCTCATCGACATCGCGTACACCTGGGTCGATCCCCGGGTCCGGCTCAGCTGAGCGCGCACCGGGACTGAACTCATGCCGAAGATTGTTTTCCTGTGGTCGGACGTGGTGGTGATGCTGCTCGTGCTCGCCTTGCTCGTGTACGGCTGGCGGATCCACCGCAGCCCCAACCTGCGCGCCTCGTGGCTGAAGGTGTTCCGCGATCCGCCGGCGATGTGCTCGGCGGTGATCCTGCTGGTGTTCCTCGGCGTTGCGGTGGTCGACAGCGTGCACTTCCGGCGCGCGCTGCAGAACGCCGCGAGCGCCGGCGCGCAGCAGGCGCAGGCCTACAGCACGCGCACCGAATCGCTGCTCGACGTGGTGCTCTCGACGCAGGTCGACGGGCGCGAGACCACCTATTCGGCACCGCTCGCCACGCGTGCCTTCACGAAGGATTCGCGCGAGGTCAACGGCCGCACCGAGCGCATCTTCCCGCGGCTCGACCACGGCGGTGCGCACCTGAAGGACGACGCGGCCGAGTGGGCCGGCGACGTGACGGGGCGCGCCCTGCTGGGCCTCGTGATCGGCCTGCTGGTCGGGCTGGCCATCGTGTCGGCGGTGGCCGCGGTGGTCGCGCGCGTCAACGGCTGGACCTGGCGCCAGGCCTGGCACCAGCTGCTGCACAACCACACCGACCTGCCGCTGCGCGCCGGGCTGATCACCGTGCTGGCACTGTGCGCGATCTTCGGGCCGGTGTTCGCACTCGCGACGCAGTACCACGTGTTCGGCACCGACCGCACCGGCAACGACGTGCTGTACCAGGCCTTCAAGAGCATCCGCACCGCGTTCGTGATCGGCAGCCTGTCCACGGTGGCAACACTTCCGCTCGCGGTCGCGCTCGGCATCCTGGCCGGCTATTTCAAGGGCTGGATCGACGAGGTGATCCAGTACCTCTACACGACGCTGTC
>NZ_JBFUGN010000935.1:0-2424 GCF_056402895.1 Rhizobacter sp. P3_B12
CGCGAGGCCGCCCGGCTGCTGATCGACCGCTTCGCCGCCGCCGGCCTGAAGGATCCGCTGGACGAGCGTTTCGACCTCGGCAAGGTCGACATCCTCGGCTGCGAAGGGCTCGTCACCGGCACGCCGGATGCGCGCGCGCAGGCGCTGCTGGCCGCGCTCGATGCGCGCGGCGCGAAATCCGCGCTGCTGCGCTGGCTGCGTGCGCTGCCGGGCCATCCGACGGCCGATGCCGTGCTCGCGGCTGCGACGACGACGCTCGCCTGGACGCCGCTGATGGCCAAGCGCGTGTCGCGCCTCACGGCCGAGAGCCTGCCGTGGTGGATGGCCTTGTTCGGCACGCTGATCGGCGCCTCGGCGCCGGACACGCGCCACCAGGCCGGGCAGTTCTGCGGCTTCGACGATGCGCAGCTGCTGGGCCGCCGCTCGCTGACCGAGATCGCGTTCGCCGCGTTGATCGGGCTGCCGCCGGTCGACGAGGACCTGTTCGTCTGCCAGACGCTGTTCGGGCTGTTGCTGACGAACGGGCCGGGGGCGATCTCGGCCCAGGGGGCGAAGGGCGCGGTGTCGGCCGACGGGCCGGAGGCCGCTCAGCGCGTGCAGCTGAACAAGGCGCTGATGGGCTTCCTGACGCACACCGGCTACACGCATGGCGGCAACGGCTACGAGGGCATCGCGTTCCTGAACGAGCAGTTCCGCGACACCCGGCTGGCCGACCCGGCCGATCCGGAGCATGGCATCGACCTGGCGGCGCTCGCGTGGCGCACCGCGCAGCGCTATGCGAGCTACAAGGCCGAGCGCCGCAGCATCGGCAGCACCGACATCGCGAAACTGCCGGGCGTGAACCACCCGGTCTTCAAGGACAAACCGGTCAACCACGACCCGCGCGAGGTCTTCATCGCGCAGCTGTTCGAGCAGCGCGGCGAGCACAACGTGTTCCACGCCTACTACCGCGCGCTGGTGCAGGCGCTGTTCGACGCCGGCGTGTCGCGCAACGTCTACTGCGTCAACATCGATGCGGTGATCGCGTCGCTTCTGCTGAAGATGCTGTGGAAGCGGCTGCGGCGCGGCGAGCTGGCCGAGCGCGATCTGGAGACGGCGGCGTTCACGATCTTCCTGATCCCGCGCATGCTGGGCTGCGCCGCCGAGATCGACGACCACCTGAACCGCGGCCGCAACATGGACACGCGCACGCCGGCGTCGAATTGCAGGTTCGTCGCCTGAGCCGCGGCCGCGCGAGGCGCTACGCCTGCGGGCTGTGGCAGACGGCCTCGAAGTTGTGCCCGTCCGGGCCGATCACGAACGCGCCGTAGTAGTTCGGGTGGTAGTGCGGCCGCAGGCCGGGGGCGCCGTTGTCCTTCGCGCCCGCGGCCAGCGCGGCGGCGTGGAAGCGGCGCACCTGTTCGCGGTCCTGCGCCGCGAAGGCGATGTGGATCGGCCCCGGCGGGGCGCCGAACGAGCCGAACCAGAACTGCCCCTTGCCCTCGCGGCCGACCATCGCCCAGCCCTCGGCCTCCTTCGTGATGCCGATGCCCAGCGGTTCCAGTGCGGTGACGAGGAAGCTGCGCATCGCGGTGAAGTCGCTGACGTTGAAGCCGATGTGGTCGAAGGTCATCGTGGTCTTCCTTTCAGGCGGGCGGGTCGTGCAGGGGCGCATTGTGGCCCGCGGCCGCGGCGGATTCCAGCGCCTTCTTCATCGCCTGCAGGCCCTGCCCGATCATCGCGGCGATCGCGGGGGCCATCGCGTCGGGCAGCAGGTCGGCGATCCACACGAGGCGGCAGCGGTCGGCGCCGTCCTCGAACACCTGGACCGAGGCATTGTGGTGCRTGAGCCGGCCGCCGACGGCACTCCACACCAGCCGGCGCGTGCCGTCGTCGAGGGTGACGATCAGCTCGCGCGCCACCGCGCCGTTGGCGAAGGTCACGATGCGGGCGCCGCCCCCGTCCTCGAGCCGGCAGTCGGTGACGAAGCCGGGGACCAGCCGGGTGTGCAGCGCGCCGATGTCGCGCACTGCATCCCACAGCTCGCGGGCCGGGACGTTGATCTGGATTTCATTGCGGATCGAGGCCATGGTGTGCTCCGGTGTGCCGTGCGGATGGACTTCGTCAATACAGGGTCGTGCGCTGCCGCTCGGGCAGGTCGCGGTCGTAGGCTTCGCCGTCGATCGCCGCATCGGTGAGCGCGGCCAGCATCGCGCCGGCTGACGGCACCGCGCTGCGCACGTCCTCCGCGGGTGGCGCCCACAGCTTCGAGCGCTGCAGCGCGCGGGCGCACTGGAACAGCACGGTCTCGATGTGCACGACGATCACGCACTTCGGCGGCGTGCCGTCCATCGCGAGGCGCTGCAGCAGCGCCGGGTCGACGCTGATGCGGGCGCGGCCGTTGACGCRCAATGTCTCGCCGACGCCGGGGATCATGAACAGCAG
>NZ_JBFUGN010000936.1:0-2421 GCF_056402895.1 Rhizobacter sp. P3_B12
CTCCAGGTGCTGCACGTTCAGCGTGCTGTAGACGTCGATGCCGGCGGCCAGCAGCTCCTCGACGTCCTGCCAGCGCTTCGGGTGGCGCGAACCGGCGACGTTCGAATGCGCCAGCTCGTCGACGAGGATGAGCCCCGGCTTGCGGGCCAGGGCCGCATCGAGGTCGAACTCGGCCAGGCGCTTGCCGCGGTGGTCGATCTGCGCCGCCGGCAGCACCGGCATGCCTTCGAGCTGGGCGGCGGTGTCGCCGCGACCRTGCGTCTCGACGACACCGGCCACCACGTCCACGCCATCGGCCAGCAGCTGCCGAGCAGCGACCAGCATCGCATAGGTCTTGCCGACACCGGCAGATGAACCGAAGTAGATGCGCAGGCGACCGCGGCCCTCGCGCTGCTCGTCCGCGTGGATCTGCGCCAGCAAGGCGTCAGGGTCGGGGCGCTGGTCGTCGGTCATCGTCTCATGCAGATCAAGTTGAAGTCACAGCCAGCCGGAGCGCCGGAATCGCCACCACACGAACCCGCAGGTGGCGGCGATCAATGCCAGCGCGGCCGGGTAGCCCCAGCGCAGCTTCAGCTCCGGCATCACCTCGAAGTTCATGCCCCAGATACCGGCGAAGGCAGTGGCGACGGCGAAGATGGCGGCCCACGCCGCCAGGCGCTTCGTCACCTCGCCCTCCTCGATGGTGACCATCGACAGGTTCACGGTGATGGCGGTTGCGATGGTGTCGCGGATCGAATCGATCGCCGCGTCGATCCGCGCCAGGTGGTCACTGACATCGCGGAAGTAGGCCTGCGTGTTCTCGCACACGGCCGGTACCCGGCCCCCGTACAGCTTGCCGGCGAACTGCAGCAGCGGCGACACCGCGTGCTTCAGCGTCATCACCTTGCGCTTCAGCTCGTACAGGCGCTGGATGTTGGTGTGCGCCGCGCCGCGGATGAAGATGCGCTCTTCGATGCTCTCCAGCTCCGTCTGCAGCACTTCGAGGATCGGAAAGTAGCGGTCCACCACCGCGTCCATCAGTGCATAGAGAACGTAGCCGGATCCCTGCTTCAGCAAGCGGGGCTCGCGCTCGCAGCGCTCCCGCACGCCGAGGAAATGCTGCTTGCACCCGTTGCGCACCGACAGCACGTAGTTGGGTCCGGCGAACAGCGCCACCTCGCCGACATTCAAGTCGGTGCCGACCAGCTCGACGAGTTGCATGACCACGAACAGCGCGTCGCCATACTCCTCGACCTTGGGCCGCTGGTGGCCGTGGCTCGCATCCTCGATCGCCAGCGGATGGAGATTGAACTCCAGCCGCATGGTGTCGAGTTCCTGCGCCGACGGATCACGCAGCGCCACCCAGACGAAGCACTCGGGCTTGTCGAGGTAGTCGCTGATGTCCCGGACCGGCAGATCGACAAGCCGGGCTCCCGCCTGATAGGCCACACAGTTGATCAGCATCTCGGCGACGACGGGCGGCGGTCAGGAGGGTGTCACGTCGAGTGCCAGGTTCAGGCGCAGCACGTTGACGCGCGGCTCGCCGAGGAAGCCGAGCCAGCGCCCCTTGGTGTGCTGCTCGATCAGGTCCTGTACCTGCTTCGGCGACAGGTTCCGTGCCTTCGCGACCCGTGCTGCCTGGAACAGCGCACCCGCCACGCTGAGCTCGGGGTCGAGCCCGCTGCCCGACGCGGTCACCAGGTCGACCGGCACCGGCGCGGTGTTGCCGGGGTCGGCAGCGCGCAGCGCCTCGATGCGGCCCTTGACTGCATCGACGAGCGCCGGGTTCAGCGGCCCCAGGTTGGAGCCGCTGGAAGCGGTCGCGTTGTAGGGCATCGGCGCGGTGGCCGATGGGCGGCCCCAGATGTATTTCGGGTCGCTGAAGTTCTGGCCGATCAGCGCGGAGCCGATGGGCTTGCCGCCGCGCGTGATCAGGCTGCCGGCGGCCTCCTGGGGGAAGACGACCTGGCCGATGCCGGTCACGACGAGCGGGTAGGCGGCGCCGGTCAATGCGGTCAACACCGCGAAGGTGACGAGGGCCGGGCGAAGGAGGGACGAGACAGCGGAAGTCATGGTCGATGTTCCTCAGACAAGATGCAGCACGGACAGCAGCAGGTCGATCAGCTTGATGCCGATGAACGGCACGATCAGGCCACCGAGCCCGTAGATGAAGACGTTGCGGCGCAGCAGCGCGGCCGCACCGATCGCGCGGTACTTGACGCCCTTCAACGCCAGCGGGATCAGGAACACGATGACGATCGCGTTGAAGATCACCGCCGACAGGATGGCCGACGATGGGCTCGCGAGCCGCATCACGTCGAGCGCGGCGAGTTGCGGGTACGTGGTCGCGAACGCAGCCGGGATGATCGCGAAGTACTTGGCCACGTCGTTGGCGATCGAGAAGGTGGTCAGCGAGCCGCGCGTCATCAGCAACTGCTTGCC
>NZ_JBFUGN010000937.1:0-2408 GCF_056402895.1 Rhizobacter sp. P3_B12
GTGCCGGCGATGCGCCTGCCACCGGCGGCAATGCCGGCGACTGAGCCCGACGCCGAACGGGCCTTCGTCGGCCTGGGCGCGAACCTGGGCGATGCCCGCGCGACGCTGACCCGGGCGCTGGCCGAGCTGGCCGCGCTGCCGGGCATCGAGGCGCTGCAGGCCTCGCCGCTGTACCGCACGCAGCCGGTCGATGCGCAGGGGCCTGATTTCATCAATGCCGTCGCACGGCTGCGCACCACGCTGTCGCCGCTGGCATTGCTCGCCGGCCTGCAGGCCATCGAGGCGGCGCATGGCCGCGAGCGGCCGTACCGCAACGCGCCGCGCACGCTCGACCTCGACCTGCTGCTGTACGGCGAGCAGGTGATCGACCTCCCCACGCTGGCCGTGCCGCACCCGCGCATGCACCTGCGGGCCTTCGTGCTCGCGCCGCTGGCCGACCTGGCACCYGACCTCTTCATCCCCGGACAGGGCCGCGTCGCGGCGCTGCTGGCCGGCCTCGACCCCCAACCCCTCTCCCGGATCGACCCATGAATGCCATCCCCGTGTCGGTGCAGACCGTCGTGCTGCTGATCGCGTCGAACGTCTTCATGACGGTCGCCTGGTACGGCCACCTGAAGAGCCTGGCCGACAAGCCGTGGTTCGTCGCGGCGCTGATCAGCTGGGGCATCGCGCTGTTCGAGTACCTGCTGCAGGTGCCGGCCAACCGGATCGGCTATGCCGGCGGCTTCTCGCTGGCGCAGCTGAAGATCACGCAGGAGGTCATCACGCTCGGCGTGTTCGTGCCGTTCGCGATGATCTGGATGGGGGAGCCGTTCAAGCTCGACTACGTGTGGGCCGGGCTGTGCCTGGTGGGCGCGGTCTACTTCATCTTCCGCTCGTGAATGTTCCGATGAGCGCGGGCCTGGAGCGCTTCCGGCACATCGCGATCGAAGGGCCGATCGGCGTCGGCAAGAGCTCGCTCGCGCGCCGGCTGGCCGCCCACCTCGGGGCCGAGACGATGCTGGAGCAGGCGGGCGAGAACCCGTTCCTGGAGCGCTTCTATGCCGACCAGCCCGGCTACGCCTTCCAGACGCAGGTGTTCTTCCTGTTCCAGCGGCTGCGCCAGGTGCGCTCGCTGGCGCAGCCGGGCATGTTCTCGCAGGCGGTGGTCAGCGATTTCGTGTTCGCCAAGGATGCGATCTTCGCGCGGCTGAACCTGAGCGACGAGGAGTACGGGCTGTACAGCCAGATGTATGGCCAGCTCGCGCCGCAGGTGCCGCAGCCCGACCTCGTGGTCTGGCTGCAGGCGCCGACCGCGACGCTGCAGCAGCGCATCCAGCGCCGCGCGATCGCGATGGAGCAGCGCATCGCCGCCGACTACCTGCAGCGCCTGGCCGACGCCTACGCCACCTGGTTCGAGGGCTTCGACGCGGCGCCGGTGCTGGCGATCGACACCGAGCACTTCAACCCGATCGAGCGCGAGGCCGACTGGCGCGCGCTGCTGGACCGGCTGGCCGGCTTCCAGGGCCCGCGCGAGTTCTTCGACCCCGGCGCGCAGCCCCGGCTGGCCTGAACCGCCCGGCTACACTGCGCCCAGTGAAAATTTGGTGACAGCGCGACGACGGCGCGGCCGATCCCAGGAGACCCCGATGCTGTTTGGCAAGCTGCTGCCGCGCGAAGGCAATTTCTTTGAGCTGTTCAACCAGCACGCCGCGTTCATCGTCGAAGGCGCGCGCGCCTTCATCGCGATGATCGAGAACTACAACGACCTCAACCTGCGCGAGAAGCATGCGAACGAGGTGGTGGCCGCCGAGCGCGCCGCCGATCGCATCACCGCCGAGGTCAACCGGCTGCTGCACAAGACCTTCATCACGCCGATCGACCGCGAGCAGATCCATGGCCTGATCAACGCGATGGACGACATCGTCGACCTGCTGCAGGACGCCACCGAGACCATGCAGCTGTACGACGTGCGCACGATGACCGAAGAGGTGCTGCGCCTCGGCGACCTGAGCGCCAAGTGCTGCGAGCGCGTGCAGCACGCGGTGTCGCTGCTGCCGCGGCTGAACCAGCACGACGCGAGCGAGGCCGCGATCAAGACCTGCGAGGAGATCGACAAGCTCGAGTCCGATGCCGACCGGGTGATGCGCGCCGCGATGTCGAAGCTGTTCCGCGAGGAGAAGGACGTGCGCGAGCTGATCAAGCTGAAGGCGATCTACGAGCAGCTCGAATCGATCTCCGACCGCTGCGAGGACGTGGCCAACCTGATCGAGGGCGTGGTCCTCGAGAACTCCTGATCCGGCGGGCCCCCGATGCAATCGGTCCAGGTCGCCTTCTGGGTGGTGGCGCTGCTGGTGGCGCTGGCCATCGTCTTCGATTTCATGAACGGCTTCCACGACGCGGCGAATTCCATCGCCACCGTGGTGTCC
>NZ_JBFUGN010000938.1:0-2403 GCF_056402895.1 Rhizobacter sp. P3_B12
GCAGATCGCCGAACAGCAGCTTGCCGCGCGCCAGCAGATGCAGGCGCTGGCCGCCGTGATGGCCGAAGGCACGGCCGCGGCGCTGGCGTTCGGCAATGCGGCCGCGGCCGCCGAGACGCTGGCGGCACTGCGCGGCCAGACCTCGGCCAGCCGTGCCGAACTCTTCGACTCCCGCGGCCGGCTGGTCGCCTCCTATACCTCGCCACCGCCGGACCACGGCCTGGATGGCATCACGCTGACGGTTTCGCTGGACGTGATGCTGGACGGCGTGCGCACCGGCGAGCTCCGGCTGCTCGGCACCTCGCCCTCGGCCATGACGCAATGGCAGCGGCAATCGCTGCCGCTGCTGGCCGCGCTCGGCACCTCGCTTGCGATCGGGCTGGTCTTCGCGACCGTGCTGCTGCACGCCAGCCTCTCGCAGATCGAGGACCTGGCCCGCGTGGCGCGGGACATCCACCAGGGCCTGCCGCCCCGGCGCGTCGTGCGGCGCAGCCAGGACGAGCTGGGCGACCTCGTCGAGCAGTTCAACGCGATGCTCGGGCAGCTCCAGCTCAACCAGACGAACCTCGAGATCACGGTGCGCGAGCGCACGGCCGAACTGCGTTCCGCCAAGGAATCGGCCGAAGTCGCCAACCGGGCCAAGAGCAGCTTTCTCGCCAACATGAGCCACGAGCTGCGCACGCCGCTGAACGCGATCATGAGCTACGCCCAGCTGTTCCAGATCGACACGCGGCTGGACAAGGAGCAACTGCAAGGCGTGCGGACCATCCAGCAGAGCGCGGAGCACCTGCTGCTGCTGATCAACGACCTGCTCGACCTCTCGCGCATCGAAGCCGGCCGGCTCGAACTCTTCCCCGAGCCGGTGATGCTGAAGACCTTCCTCGGCGCCATCACCGACATCATCCGCATCCGTGTCCAGGAAAAGGAACTGAAGTTCCGGTTCGAGGACCACAGCGCCGAAGGCACCATCGTCTCCGTCGACAGCACTCGGCTGCGCCAGATCCTGCTGAACCTGCTCAGCAACGCGGTCAAGTTCACCGACGACGGCGAAGTCAGCCTGGTGGTCCACGAGACGCAACGCACGGCGCGCGAAGTGCGCCTGCGCTTCGAGGTGCACGACACCGGCATCGGCATCGACCCGGACAAGCTCGGCGCCATCTTCCGGCCGTTCGAACAGGCCGCCGACGTGCAGCGCCGCTTCGGAGGCACCGGGCTGGGCCTGGCGATCAGCCGCCAGCTGGTGGCGCTGATGGGCAGCGACATCGTCGTCAGCAGCCGGATCGGGCATGGCAGCCATTTCTGCTTCGAACTCGACCTGTCGCTGGCGAGCACCGACCTCACGACCGTCGCCCCCACGGAGCGCCAGGTGCAGACCATCGCCGGCTACCGCGGCCCGCCCCGCAAGGTGCTCGTCATCGACGACACCGAAGCCAACCGCCGGCCGTTGATCACGTTCCTGCGATCGCTGGGCTTCGACATGCTCGAAGCGCCGGATGGGGCCGCGGGCCTGCGGGTCGCGCTGGAGCATCGGCCGGACCTGATCCTGATGGACAGCGTGATGCCGGTGATGGACGGCTTCGAGACCACCCGGCGCCTTCGCGAGATGCCGATGCTGCGCGACGTGCGCATCGTCGCCATCTCGGCGAGTGCCTCGGCCACCGACCACCAGCACACGCTGGATGTCGGAGCCGATGCCTTCCTGCCCAAGCCGTTCACGCTGACCGCCCTGATCAACGCCATCGGCCGCCTGCTGCAGCTGGAGTGGGTGGAATGGGACAGTGCCCGCGAGGTCGCGTCGGATGAGGCGCCCAGCGACCCTGCATTCGACCAGTTGCCCGATCGGGCCCGACTCGAGTTGCTGCTGCAGCTGGCCGAGTTCGGCAACATGCAGGACCTCGCGAAGCAAGCCGCCGAGCTGGCGGAGACCTCGTCGACGTGCCGCCCCTTCGCGCTGCGCCTGCAGCGGCTGGCCGAGCAGTTCCAGTCCAAGGCGGCGCTGCAGCTGGTCCGCAGCGCGCTGCGCGACGACGCCTGACCTGTCCATCGCGGGCCGGCGCCGAGCCGCTGCCAAACGGACACCTGTCACTTGTCAATTGTTGACAAACAGTGCAGCGAGGTCGGAGTCAAATCGCTCAACGGTTCAACATGACTCTTGTGCATTTCAGTGACCGATTGCAGTTGGCATTTGTTGACTTTGGCCTGCACCCGACGCGGCATTTGTCCATAGCCAAACGCCGCTGCGATCGAGATCATGACGACACCCTAGACAGCAACCTGACAGGTCACTGAACCCCAGCGACCGTCTCACCGAACGGGAAAGACCATGGACTTTTCTCCGAGCCCCCTGGCCAGCCTTTCAACACTGCCTGCGACATGGCTGATGCTCCTCCCGATCCTGATCGC
>NZ_JBFUGN010000939.1:0-2403 GCF_056402895.1 Rhizobacter sp. P3_B12
GTCGCGAGCCGCGCCCCTCGCGGTGCCCCCAGCCGCGGCCGCGCGCCGACCAGCCCGCGCGTGTACGGATGCGCCGGCGCCGCCAGCACCTGCGCGCCCGGGCCCTCCTCCACCACCGTCCCGCCGTACATCACCATCACGCGCTCGACGCTGCGCGCCATCAGGTCGAGGTCGTGCGAGATCAGCAGCAAGGCCATGCCGCCGTCGGCGACCAGCGTGCCGATCAGCGCCAGGATCTCGCGCTGCAGCGTCGCGTCGAGCGCGGTGGTCGGCTCGTCGGCGATCAGCAGCTCGGGCCCGCAGGCCAGCGCCGTCGCGATCATCACGCGCTGGCGCTGGCCGCCGGACAGCTGGTGCGGCCGCGCATCGAGCCGCTGCGCCGCCTGCGGCAGCTGCACGCGCTCGAGCAGGCGCAGCGCCTCGGCGCGTGCGCTGCGCGCATCGAGCCCGCGGTGCACGCGCAAGGGTTCCGACACCGTGCGCCACAGCGGCTGCAGCGGGTCGAGCGCCGTCATCGGCTCCTGGAACACCATCGCGATGCGCCGCCCGCGCAGCGCGCACATCGCATGATCGTCGAGGCCCACCAGCTCCTGCCCATCGAAGCGGATGCTGCCGGTCGCCCGTGCCGCATCCGGCAGCAGGCCCATCAGCGCCAGCGCCGTCATCGACTTGCCGCAACCGCTCTCGCCGATCAGGCCGAGCGTGCGGCCGCGCGCCAGCGTGAGGTCGATGCCGCGCACGGCCTCCACCGGTCCGTGCACCGACGGCAGGCTCACGCGCAGGTCGCGCACCTCCAGCAGCGTGCCCGTCATCGGCGCTGCCCGTCGAGGCGCGGGTCCAGCAGGTCGCGCAGCCCGTCGCCGATCAGGTTCAGCCCCAGCACCGCGAGCGCGATCGCGATGCCCGGGTACAGCGCGAGGTGCGGCGCCTGGTACATCATCTCCTGCGCCTCGTTCAGCATGCGCCCCCAGCTCGGCTGCGGCGGCCGCACGCCCAGGCCCAGGTAGCTGAGCGCCGCTTCGGCCAGGATCGCGACCGCGAACTGGATCGTCACCTGCACGATCAGCGGCGCCGCGATGTTCGGCAGCACATGGTCCAAGGTGATCTGCCGGCGGCTGCGCCCGCAGGCGCGCGCGGCCAGCACGAAATCGCGCGACCACACCGCGCCGGCGGCCGAGCGGCTGATGCGTGCGAACACCGCTGCGTTGAACACCGCGATCGCCGCCACCGCGGTGACGATCCCCGGCCCGGCCAGCGCGGCCAGCATCAGCGCGGTCAGCAGCGCCGGGAACGCGAAGCTGAAATCGGCGCTGCGCATCAGCAGCGCATCGAGCCAGCCGCGCCGGGCCGCGCCGAGCAGGCCGATCGCGGTGCCGAGCACGGCGCCGAGCCCGACGGCCGCCACCCCGACCAGCAGCGAGGTGCGCGCCCCGGCGAGCAGCAGCGACGCGATGTCGCGCCCCAGGCTGTCGGTGCCCAGCCAGTGCGCGGTGGACGGCAGCAGCAGCTTGTTCGGGATGTCGATCTCGGTCGGCGGGTACGGCGTCCAGACGAGCGACAGCCCCACCGCGGCGAGCCACAGCCCGACCAGCACGCAGCCGGCGACGAAGCTCGGGTGGCGTCTCATGGCTGCCTTCATCGGTGGCCCGCCTTCAGCCGCGGGTCGATCGCGACCAGCAGCAGGTCGACCGCGAAGTTGATCGCGATCACCGCCGCCGCGAACAGCATCACCACGTTCTGCACCACCAGCAGGTCGCGGTTCGCGATCGCCTGGAACACCAGCAGCCCGAGCCCCGGCAGCGCGAACACCTTCTCGACGACGATCGCGCCGGTCAGCAGGTTCGCGAACTGCAGCCCCATCACCGTGAGCACCGGCACCAGCGCGTTGCGCAGCACATGGCGCCACAGCACGGCGCGCCGGCCGAGGCCCTGTGCGCGCGCGCTGCGCACGAAATCCTCGCGCATCACCTCGAGCACCGCGCTGCGCGTCACGCGCGCGAGAATCGCGGCCTGCACCGCGGCGAGTGCGACGGCCGGCAGCAGCAGCGAGCGCAGCGCCGCGGCCGGGCCTTCGTCCCAGCCGGCGAAGCCGCCGGCGGGGAACCACTGCAGCTTCACCGCGAACACCAGGATCAGCAGGATCGCGAACCAGAAGCTCGGCACCGCCATGCCGAGCTGGCTGAAGGCCATCACGCCGGCATCGCCGAGCCGGCGGTGGCGCGACGCGGCGAACACGCCGAGTGCGAGGGCGAACACCGTCGTCAGCACCATCGCGATCAGCGCGAGCGGCAGCGTGACGAGCAGCCGCTCGGCCAGCAGCTCGGCGATCGGTGCGTCGTACGCGACGCTGCGGCCGAGCTCGCCGCTCGCCAGGCCACGCAGCCAGCGGCCGTAGCGCACGAG
>NZ_JBFUGN010000940.1:0-2397 GCF_056402895.1 Rhizobacter sp. P3_B12
GGGTTATCGACAATGGCGCAACCGGCCTGAGCCCATTTCAGGACATTTCAGGCCAATTCAGCCGCAATTTCGGCGCTATCGGTCACAGTGTGAAACATGTGCTCCGATCTGGTGCCCCCCTCCACCCCCGCCGTTTTCCGCCTCTCGCTGTGGCGGCAGGGGGCGCACGTCGGATGGCTGGGCGAGAACAGCGCCGAGTGGGCGGTGGTGGTGCCCGACATCCGGCGTGCGCTGCTGCTGGAGCCGTGCCCGTACAACGGGTCGGTGTACTACCAGGTGAGCAACAGCCTGCGCTATCTCACCGTCAGCCCCGATGCCTGCATCGGCTTCTACAACTGGGCGAATGCCAGCGGCTTCACACGCGAGGGCCGGCACCTGGTGTCCGACGACACGGGGCAGAAGCTGGCGCAGCAATCCGCCACCAGCGAGGAGCTGTGCGCCTGGAACGGCTGCTGCGTGCTGGAGGTCGGCTTCGAGCCGGTGGGAACCGCCGTCGGTGTCGGCCTCAGTGCGAGGCTTCGGCCGCAAACAATGCGCTAGCCCGCTCGCGCGCCTTCGCCGGCACGCTGCCCGCGAGGGCGACGGCGGCGCTGCCGGACAGGGCGCGGGCGAACACCGCGCGCACGTCCTGCGCCGAGGCGGCCTGCAGGCGCGCGAGCCACTCGCGGCTGTCGCGCAGCTGGCCGAAGGTGAACACATCCTGCACCGCCGATTCGATGCGGCGCGACGGCTGGTCGAGCGCCCGCAGCGTGCGCACCGCGATCTGGTTGCGGGCGCGCTCCAGGCCGACGGCATCGCTGCCATCGGCATGGCGGCGCAGCAGCTGGGCGACGGCGTCGAGGAATTCGTCGGCCTGCGCCGGGGCGGTGGCGGCCTCGATGACGAACTGGCCGGCCGACGGCAGGATGTCGGCCGAGCACGACGCGAAGTAGGCGAGGCTGCGGCGCTCGCGGATCTCGTCGAGCAGCGGCGAGCTCATGCCCTCGCCGAGCAGCGCGGCGGCGAGCACGCTGTCGACGTGCGAGTCGTCGGCGAGCGCCGGCGCCGCGAAGCCGAGCACCGTGTGGCATTGCGCGCTGCCCGACATGCGGCGCAGCTTCAGGCCGCCGCGCCAGTCGGGTTGCGGCACCGCATTGGGTTCGCCCGCGGGCATCGCGGCGAACGCGGCGTCGACGGCGCGCACGAAGGGGTCGATGTCGACCGGCCCGGCCGCGGCGACGATCACGTTGGCGGCGGTGTACTGGCGCTGCACGTAGGACAGCAGGTCGTCGCGGCCGAAGCGCTTCAGGTTGGCGCGGTTGCCGATCACCGGCTGGCCGGCGGGGTGCATGCCGTAGCAGGCGCGGTCGAACAGCTGGAAGGCCATCGCGGCGGGGTCTTCCTCGAACTCGGTGAATTCGTGCTCGATGACCTGGCGCTCGCGCTCCAGCTCGTCGGCCGGGAAGGTGCTGTGCAGCACGATGTCGGCGAGCAGCGCGACGAAGGCCGGCAGGTCGTGCGGCAGGCCTTCGATGTGGAACGCGGTGTGGTCCTTGTCGGTGTGGGCGTTGACCTCGGCGCCGAGGCGTTCGGCATCGAGGTTGATGCGCTGGCAGTCGCGCGACTGCGTGCCCTTGAAGGCCATGTGCTCGACGACGTGGCTGATGCCGTTGAGCTGCCGCGATTCATGCAGGCTGCCGGTGCGGATGAAGATGCTCAGGCTGACGGTCTGGCGCCACGGCATCGGGATCGCGATGGCGCGCAGGCCGTTCGGGAGGGTGGCGAGCTGGGGGGTGGGGGCGGAGGGGTTCAAGGGCGGGGCCGGTGCGACAGGTCGAAAGTCCACATCATGCATGCATCGAGAAAGGCCGTTCAGCCTGAGATTGGCGCAGGCAAAGGCGCGGGTAGGCAGGCTGTGGCTCGCCGGCCGGTGCGCCGCCCTGATTGGCGCTCCACAGCCTGCCTACCCACGCCTTTGCCGAACCAGCCGCTTTGTGCACACCGTCCCCATGGCGCCGCGGAAGGCCACGTTCACGGGACCACCATGATCTGCCCGCCACGGATGGCCGTGGCGAGCGCCTGGTGGAGGGCGCCATCTGGACGGACCAGCGGCTTTCGCCAAGCCAGCTTGAAAGCATCTGCGGCCAAGCCGAAAACCACGAGGCAATCCTGGCCGTATTGCTGCGCGGAGCGGTAGACGATCCCGTCGAAACCGGTCGCAAGCGCATCCTTCGCGATGCCTTGCGTGGCTTCGAATCGGAGTGATTGGAGGACCGGCCACGAGGGCGCGTGAGGACGCAAGTCGAGCAGTTGCAGCGATCGGGTGGTTCGCAGGCACAGCAAGGCACGCGCGGAAACCATTTTCATCGACAACAAAACCGCCTCCCTGCGAACCAGCGACTCGTAGAGGGCCGTCTC
>NZ_JBFUGN010000941.1:0-2396 GCF_056402895.1 Rhizobacter sp. P3_B12
CAGCGATCCCGCGGCTTGAAGGTCGCAATATCCCCTGGCCTGATTTTCTCGGCCGGGTTGGAGACATCCGCGCCCTTGCTGATCGCGAAGCGGTAGACGAGAAGGACGATCTCGCGCGCATGTACCGCCACGTCCGGTCCTCGCTCAGCCTTCAACTTGTCGCAAAGGGCAGCCAACCGCTGATGCGAGATCTCATGGAGCATCTGCTTGCCAAACGGCTCAGCGAGGGCTCGGCGATAGGTCGACTTTCTCATCGCCAGCGTGCTGTCCGCAAGCTGAAGGCCGCCGCTCTTCGGGTCGGCCTTGAACTCAAAGTACTTGTCGGCCCATCCGCCGAAAGTGGGCGCGCCAGCAGCCTCGGCCCGCTTCTCGACCTTGGCGCGAGATGGTGACTGACCGCGCTCAACAAGGCGCCTGGCGCGCGAGAGCAACTGCCGCGCCTCCGCCAGCGACAAGTTCATACCGTAGTCGAGGTCGTCGGGATCGCGAGCGCGCTTCGCGCCGATATCGGAGTCGTACCGACCGATCGTGAGCGTCTCGCGCCGACCGCTGATCCGGTAGTCGTATCGGAAGGACAGCGCGCCAGTCGGGGAGACGGCGACGTACATCCCATCGCGGTCGGTCACCTTGTACGTCTTGTCGCGAGGCTTCAACCCTCGGAGCTTGAGATCGGTGAGGTCTTTCCTTCGAGCTGCGCCGCCCGCAGCGGATTCAATGGTGGCTGAACAGTCGAAGACCGCACCGATCTGCCCCGAATCACTCCCACTCGATCGTCGCCGGCGGCTTGCTCGACACGTCGTACGTGACGCGGTTGATCCCGCGCACCTCGTTGATGATCCGCCCCGACACCTTCTTCAGCAGGCTGTACGGCAGCTCGGCCCAGTCGGCGGTCATGAAATCGCTGGTCTGCACCGCGCGCAGCGCCACCACGTAGTCGTAGGTGCGGCCGTCGCCCATCACGCCGACGCTCTTGACCGGCAGGAACACCGTGAAGGCCTGGCTCGTCAGTTCGTACCAGGTCTTGCCGGTCTCGGCGTCGCGCGCATTGCGCAGCTCTTCGATGAAGATCGCATCGGCGCGGCGCAGCAGGTCGGCGAACTCCTTCTTCACCTCGCCGAGGATGCGCACGCCCAGGCCCGGGCCCGGGAACGGATGGCGGTACACCATCTCCGGCGGCAGGCCCAGCGCCACGCCCAGTTCGCGCACCTCGTCCTTGAACAGCTCGCGCAGCGGCTCCAGCAGCTTCAATCCCAGCGTCTCGGGCAGCCCGCCGACGTTGTGGTGGCTCTTGATCGTCACCGCCTTCTTCGTCTTGGCGCCGCCGCTCTCGATCACGTCCGGGTAGATCGTGCCCTGTGCCAGCCACTTGGCGCTCTTCAGCTTCTTCGCTTCGGCCTGGAACACCTCGACGAACTCGCGGCCGATGATCTTGCGCTTGGCCTCGGGGTCGCTCACGCCCTTCAGGTGGCCGAGGAACTGATCGCTCGCATCGACATGGATCACCTTCGCATGCAGCCGCCCGGCGAACATCTCCATCACCATGCGGCCTTCGTCGAGCCGCAGCAGGCCGTGGTCGACGAACACGCAGGTCAGCTGGTCGCCGATCGCGCGATGGATCAGCGCCGCGGCCACGCTCGAATCGACCCCGCCCGACAGGCCGAGGATCACCTCTTCGCTGCCCACCTGCTCGCGGATGCGCGCCACCGCTTCTTCGATGTAGTCGCCCATCACCCAGTCGGGCTTCGCCTTGGCGATGTCGAGCACGAAGCGGTTCAGCAACTCGCGGCCCTTCACCGTGTGCGTGACCTCGGGGTGGAACTGCACGCCGTAGTAGCCGCGCGATTCATCGGCCATGCCGGCGATCGGGCAGCTCGGCGTCGACGCCATCAGCTTGAAGCCCGGCGGCAGCGCGGTGATCTTGTCGCCGTGGCTCATCCACACCTTCAGCATGCCGTGGCCTTCGGGCGTCTTGAAATCCTCGATGCCGTTCAGCAGTTGCGTGTGGCCGTGCGCCCGCACCTCGGCATAGCCGAATTCGCGGTGCGTGCTGGCCTCGACCTGCCCGCCCTGCTGCACCGCCATCGTGAACATGCCGTAGCAGATGCCCAGCACCGGCACGCCCAGGTCCCACACGGCCTGCGGCGCGCGCAGCTCGTGCTCTTCATAGGTGCTGGCGTGGCTGCCCGACAGGATGATGCCCTTCGGCGCGAACTCGCGGATGAACGCGTCGCTGACGTCGTTCGGATGGATCTCGCAGAACACATGCGCCTCGCGCACGCGGCGGGCGATCAGCTGCGTGACCTGGGAGCCGAAATCGAGGATGAGGATCTTGTCGTGCATGGTGGGGCAGTGTCATCAGCCGGCGCTCGTGGCGGCCGGCGTGGTCGAAGGAGTCT
>NZ_JBFUGN010000942.1:0-2394 GCF_056402895.1 Rhizobacter sp. P3_B12
GTTCATGAAGGTACCGTCGGCCCGCTTCGGCGAGCACCGGGTGTTCGAGCAGCTCGGCGTGCCGATCGAAGGCCTGGGCGACGGCTTCAGCTGGAAAAGCCGCGACCTCGAACACTCGGCGCAGCTCGCGAAGGACGGCTGGGCGCGCGCCGAGGCGACGATCCGGGCCGGCGAGCATTTCCTCGTCGTGCTCGACGAGGTGATGTACCCGCTGCGCTACGGCTGGCTGCCGCTCGATGCGGTGCTGGCCTGCCTGCGCGAGCGGCCGGCGCATGTGCACGTGGTGCTGACCGGGCGCGGCGCACCGGCCGAGCTCGTCGAGCTGGCCGACACCGTCACCGAGATGACATTGGTCAAGCACCACTACAAGGCCGGCGTGCCGGCGCAGCGCGGCATCGAGGACTGAGGCGGTGATGCTCGCTGCCGCGCTGCTGCTCGCCTGGACCTGGGACGCCTGCTTCGGCGAGCCGCGCGACGCGCTGCACCCGGTCGCGTGGTTGGGGCATGTGCTGGGGCCGGTGGGCCGCGCCGTGCGGCGCGGGTCGCCGTGGCCGGCCTTCGTCGGCGGGGCGCTCGCATGGTGCGTCGGCGCGGGCCTGCTCGCGGTGCTCGGCGGGCTGTTGCAGCGCGAACTGTCGGCGTGGCCGTGGTGGATGTCGGTGCCGCTGCTGGCGCTGCTGCTGAAGCCGTGTTTCGCATGGCGCATGCTGCGCGACGAGGTGGTGGCGATCGAGCGTTCATTGGGGCAGGGCGTGGAGACTGCGCGGCGGCAGCTCGCGCGCGTGGTGAGCCGCGACACCGCGGCGCTCGATGAAGCCGCCATCCGCGAGACCGCGATCGAGACACTGGCCGAGAACCTGAACGACTCGCTGGTCGCGCCGCTGTTCTGGTACGCGGTGGCCGGCCTGCCGGGGGCGCTGGTCTACCGCTTCGCGAACACGGCGGATGCGATGTGGGGCTACCGCGGCGAGTGGGAATGGGCCGGCAAGTGGGCGGCGCGGGCGGACGACGTGCTGTCGTGGGTGCCGGCGCGGATCACCGCGGTGCTGCTGCATCCGCCGGTGCGCCTGGTCGACTGGCGCCGGCTGCAGCGCCAATCGCGGCTGACCCCGTCGCTGAACGGCGGCTGGCCGATGGGGGCGATGGCGATGCGGCTGGGCGTGCGGCTCGGCAAGCCGGGCGTGTACACGCTGAACGCACGGGCGAGGGTGCCGCGCGCGGCCGATGTGCGCGTGGCCTTGCGGTATGCCGGCATTGCCGCCTGGATCTCGGTGGCCATGGCGGCCATCGCGCTGCTGGCAAGGAGCGTCTGACGTGGTGCACGGCGGACCGGACGCCCAGGGCATGCCGCGCTGGGATTTCTCGACCAACGCGAACGCCTGCGGCCCGGCGCCGATCGCGTGGGACGAGGTCGACGCAAGCCGCTATCCGGACCCGTCGTACACCGACCTGCGCGCGGCGCTTGCCGAACACCACGGCGTCACCTCCGGCCGCATCGTGATCGCCGCCAGCGCCAGCGAGTTCATCGCCCGCATCAGCACCGCCATCGCGCTCGCCAGGCCAGGCGCCGGTGTGTTCATCCCGCGCCCCTGCTACGGCGACTACGCGGCAGCGGCGGCGGCACGCGGCCTGCGCGAGGTCGAACGCGATGCCGCGGCGCTGGTCTGGCACGCCTCGCCGAGCAGCCCGCTGGRCCGGTCGGCGCCGCTGGCCTGCGTCGACGGTGCGGTGCACGTCATCGACCGCGCCTACGCCCCGCTGCGGCTGAGCGGCCAGCCCCTGCCGCTGCCCGATACCGCATGGCAGCTGTGGTCGCCGAACAAGGCCCTCGGCCTGACCGGCATCCGCGCGGCCTATGCGATTGCTCCCGAAGCCGATCCCCTGGTCCAACCGCTGCGGGATCTCGCGCCCTCGTGGCCGGTCGGCGCCCATGGCGTCGCGATGCTGACCGCCTGGACCACGCCGGCCACGCAGCACTGGCTGCATGACTCGCTGGCCACGCTGCGCCGCTGGAAGGCGCGCCAGCTCGACCTCTGCGTCACGCTCGGCTGGCAGGGCGAGGACAGCGAGACGCCGTTCCACGTCGCGCGCGGCGACGGCCTGGTCGAACGCCTGCCGCGCCTGCGCGAGCACGGCATCAAGCTGCGCGACACCGCATCGATGGGCCTGCCCGGCGCCGTGCGTCTCGGCGTCCGGCCTCCCGACGCCCAGGATGCGCTCGCTCGCGCCTGGAGGGAGATCACGCGATGACCGCCCGCGCCGTGATGGTCCTCGGCACCACCAGCGGGGCCGGCAAGAGCTGGCTCGCGACCGCGCTGTGCCGCTGGTATGCGCGCCAGGGCCTGAAGGTCGCGCCGTTCAAGGCGCAGAACATGAGCAACAACGCGCGCGTCG
>NZ_JBFUGN010000943.1:0-2393 GCF_056402895.1 Rhizobacter sp. P3_B12
CGCTGCCGCGGCCGGTGCAGGCCGCGGCGGCCCGCCGCATCGAGCCGCCGCGCGGGCCCACCGAGCAGGCGCTGGCGCGCATCTTCGGCGAGGTGCTGGGGCTGGCGACCATTGGCCGCGAGGATGATTTCTTCGAGCTCGGCGGCGATTCGATCCTGAGCCTGAAGCTGATCGCGCGCATCCGCAAGCACGTGCCGGGCGGCAGTGGGTTGGCCTTGTCGGAGCTGATGCAGGCGACGCGGCTGCGCGAGCTGGCGGGCCGGTTGCAGCAGCGGCTCGAACAGCAGCACGATGCGATCTGCCTGCAGGCGGGGGGCGAGGGCGTGCCGCTGTACTGCCTGCCGGGGATGATCGTCAACTCGCGCGAGTTCCTGCCGCTGACCGAGGCGCTGCGGGGCGCGCGGCCGGTGCACGGCTTCGTCAGCCACGTCTACACGCGGCGGCGCTGGCGCGGTTTCGCGGTGCAGGCGTTGGCGGCGGAGTACGCGGCCTTCATCGAGGCCACTGCCGTGCAGCGGCGCTGCGCATTGCTCGGCTGGTCGTCGGGCGGCGACCTGGCGATCGAGGTCGCGCGGCAACTGCAGGGGCGCGTTGCGGTCGACTACCTCGGCATGGTCGACGTGTTCGAGACCGAGCCGCTGCGCGCCTCGCGGCCGCTCGGTGCCGGCGAGCGCACGCTGGCCTGGCGAGAGATCGATGCCTGGGTGTCGAAATCGACGATGGCCGGCGCATGGCGCGAGCTGTTCGCGCGGCTCGACGACGTGGAGCGTGACGGGCTGGCCGAGCAGGTGCTGGTGGGCGACCGCGCGCTGCCGCTCGATGGCGATGGCGACGACGCGGCGGAGTACCTGCTGTGGGCGACGATCGACAAGCGGGCTCAGGGGTCTCGCTACCAGCACGGTCGCATCGACACCCCGATGCACGTCTTCCACGCCGGCCAGTCAGTGAACGATACGGTCGGCCGCCTGCGCGACTGGGCGGTGCATGCGCCGGTGGTGTCCACCACGGTGATCGACGGGGCCAGCCACCTCGACATCATCCGCCGCCCGCAGCTGCATGAGGCACTGCGCCGGGCGCTCCCCTAGAATCGTTGGCCCCGAGCACGTCGCCCGGGACATCGACGATCAAGGAACACCGGCATGGGCGCGCAATGGAAGGCATATCACAAGGACTTGGCGTCCAGTGCCAAGAGCAGGCTGTTCGGCAAGCTGGCCAAGGACATCATGGTGGCCGCGCGGCACGGCGCCGACCCGGCCGCGAACTCGCGGCTGCGGCTGGTGGTCGAGCAGGCGCGCAAGGTCTCGATGCCCAAGGACACGCTGGACCGCGCGATCAAGAAGGGCGCCGGGCTGACCGGCGAGGTGGTGCACTTCGAGCACGCGCTGTATGAAGGCTTCGCGCCGCACCGCGTGCCGGTGATGGTGGAGTGCCTGACCGACAACGTGAACCGCGCGGCCTCCGACATGCGGGTGCTGTTCCGCAAGGGGCAGCTTGGCGCCTCAGGCTCGGTGGCCTGGGATTTCGACCACCTGGGGATGATCGAGGCCGAACCGGCCACGCCGGGCGCCGACCCGGAGGTGGCGGCGATCGAAGCCGGCGCGCAGGATTTCGAGCCCGCCGACGAGAACGGCGTCACGATGTTCCTGACCGACCCGGCCGACCTCGATCTCGTCAGCCGCGCGCTGCAGGGGCAGGGTTTCACGGTGCTGTCGGCCAAGCTCGGCTACAAGCCGAAGAACCCGATCGACCCGAAGAGCCTGACCGCCGAGCAGTTGGAGGAAGTGGAGAGCTTCCTCACCGCGCTCGACGCCGGCGACGACGTGCAGCACGTCTACGCCGGCCTGGCTGGCTGATCAGAACCTGTACTTCGCCGTCAGCAGCACGTTGCGCTCGTTGCCGCGGAAGTAGCTGCCGTAGGCGTGCCCGCTCAGGTACTGCTTGTCGAACAGGTTGGTGACGTTCAGCGCGAAGCGCCACGGCCCGTTGTCGTAGCGCACTGCGGCATCGGCCAGCGTGTAGGGCGGCTGCGATTCGGTGTTCTCGCCGTTGTCCCAGCGCTTGCCGACGTGGCGCAGCCCGCCGCCGACGCTCACGCCGCGCAGCACCTCGGCACCCAGCGCGTAGTCGAGCCAGACCGATGCGGTCTGCTTCGGCGTCAGGATCGGCATGTTGCCGACTTCCGACGCGATCGCGCTGGACAGCACCTTCATGTCCAGCGCGGTGAACGAGCCGGTCAGCCGCAGCTGCGCGGTCAGCGCCGCCCTGGCTTCGAGTTCGATCCCGCGTGAGCGCACCTTGCCGATCGCATGCGGCACGAAGTTGACCTGGTCGTACGACACGACGTTGGTCTTCTCCAGGTTGAAGACGGCCGCGGTGAACGACACCGCCTCGCC
>NZ_JBFUGN010000944.1:0-2392 GCF_056402895.1 Rhizobacter sp. P3_B12
ACGGCGATCCGCTCGGCGAGCCGGCGCTGCGCCACGCGATCGCCCGCCACCTGGGCGTGGCCCGCGGCGTGCGCTGCGAGCCCGCGCAAGTGGTCGTCACCGAGGGCGCGATGGAAGCGCTGGCGCTGTGTGCGCGCCTGCTGACGAACCCCGGCGACACCGCGTGGGTCGAAGACCCCGGCTACCGCGGGGCCCGCACGGCGATGCATGCGGCCGACCTGCAGCTCGTGCCGATGCGTGTCGATGCCGAGGGGCTGTGCGTGCCCACGAGCGACTGGGCCGCGCGGCCGCCCCGGCTCATCTACACGACGCCGTCGCACCAGTACCCGTCGGGCGCGGTGATGAGCGCCGCGCGCCGGCTCGAACTGATCGCCAACGCGCAGCGCCACGGCACCTGGATCATCGAGGACGACTACGACAGCGATTTCCGCCACGCCGGGGACCCGATCGGCGCGATGCAGGGCCTGGTGGCGCAGGCGCCGGTGCTGTACGTGGGCACCTTCAGCAAGACGATGTTCCCGTCGCTGCGGCTCGGCTTCCTGGTGCTGCCCGAAGCACTCGCTGCGCGCCTGCAGGCACCGCTCGGGCAGCTGCTGCGCGGCGGCCACCGCCACGAGCAGCTGGCGCTCGGCGAGTTCATCGAGAGCGGCGCCTTCGGCCGGCACCTCGGCCGCATGCGCCGGCTGTACCGCGAGCGGCAGGTCGCGCTGCGCGATGCGCTGTCGCGCCACCTGCGCGTGCCGCACGAGATCGCCGGCGGCCAGGGCGGCATGCACCTGACCGTGCGCTTGCCGAGCGACTGCCCCGACACCCGCATTGCCGCCGCCGCACTGCGCCAGGGCATGGCACCGGCGGCGCTGTCGAGCTTCGCGCTGCAGCCCGCGGCCGAGGACAACGGGCTCGTGCTCGGGTATGGCAACACCTCGGCAGAGCGCTTCGAGGCGCTGGTCAGGAAGTTGTCGCAGCTGGCGCGCGCGAAGGCATAGCGGTCGGCAGACGCCCGGCTCACGCGAAACGGCCCTGCACATTCAGGATTTGCAAGCGGTCCAGATGGCCACTACCGGTGCGGTGAGGGGATTGCTCTACTGCAGCCCCCATCGCCCTGTCGCGCCGCGACACCCCTCCCGTGCCGACCCACCATTCTTCTTCGCGCTTGTTGCAGCGCGCCACCTTGCTCACGATCATCGCTGCGTTGCTGTGCGCGCAGAACAGCCTGCATGCCGAGATCCAGGTCGCGAGCACCTTCCAGGATCCCGCGTTCATCAGCTGGATCAACGACGCCACCGACCGCCTCTACCAGATCGGGCCGGTGAGCATCGAGCGCTTTGCCTGCTCTCTGGGGAGCCAGCGCGTGCCCTCCCCATTCGGGTACCGCGACTATCCCAACGATACGATCGTCGGCTGCGCGAGCAGTGCCGACGACGCCCTCGCCCAGGTGTTGACCAAGGTGGATGCCCACCTGCGCGGCATCGCTGCCACCACACACAGCGACAAGTTCTACGCACTGCAGTTCTCGACCTTCGTCGTTCGAAAGAACGGCGACGCCATCGCGGTCTACGGCCGCTTCAAGAAGGCTGCGCTCGCGACGGCCCGGAACACACCAGACGATCGCCCGGCCGACGACTGCAGCAGCACCTCGCGCCCGTTGGCCGGCGACCCCATCGTGATCGCGACCGGCCAGAGCTTCCAGGTCGACGCCGACTACCTGGCGCCTCGTTCGAGGGGGCTCGCCTTCCAGCGGTTCTACAGCAGCGCCGGCAGCACGGAAGGTATCCTCGGCCTCGGCTGGCAGCACAGCTTTTCCCGCAGCATCGAGGCCTTGCCTTCGAATGGCGCAGCGACGCAGGCCAACGTCATTCGCGGCAGCGGCAGGGCGCTGCGCTTCGAAGCCTCGGGTGGCAGGTGGTCGCCGGATGCGACGGACGCATCGACGCTGGAGACTCTGCCGGACGGCTGGCGCTATCGATCGGAAGCGAACGAACTCGAAATCTACGATGCGCAAGGCCGGCTGCTGAGCATCACCTCGGCGAGCGGCGACACGACTCGCGTCACGCGCGATTCAGCGGGGCGCGTGGCAACGGTGGACGACGCCTTCGGCCGCAGCCTCGCGCTCGGCTACGACGCCGACGGCCGGCTCTCCTGGCTGCGAGACGTTGCAGGTGCCACGACGCGCTACGCCTACGTCAGAACGAACGGGATCTCGACGCTGAGCCGCGTGGCCGACGCGGCCGGCGCCTCCAAAGCCTACCTGCACGAGCTGAACCAGCTCCCGGGCGCACTCACGGGCTTGCAGGATCAGAACGGTGCACGCCACGCCAGCTGGTAGTTCGACGACAGCGGACGCGCGACGAGTTCAGAACGTGACGGCGGTGTCGACCGAACCGTGCTTGCG
>NZ_JBFUGN010000945.1:0-2384 GCF_056402895.1 Rhizobacter sp. P3_B12
GACCGACCACGGCGCCTGGCCGAGCGCGCCGGTCTTGAAGCTGAGGCCCAGTTCGTCCAGCGCGCTCTGCTTCGTGCCGGCGGTGACGACCAGGTAGTCGATCGTCACCGCCATGCCGCGGTACTTGTCGTTCAGGATCTTGACGACGGCGAGCTCGCCCTCGGTGTCGACCGAGTAGTCCACGCCGTTGGCGAGCTGCGACTTCAGGAAGAAAAGCGGGACGTACACCGCCTGGATCGACGCGAACGCGGCATCGAGCGTGGTCGACATCGGACCGCCGCCCGGCACAGCGTAGATCTTGCGCACCGAGGCGAACTGGTCGCCGCGGATCCCTCCGTTGTAGAGCTTCTTGCCGCGCCAGATCCGCGGCACGCCGTTCATCTGGCCGTGACACAGGCCCATCATCACGGACGCGCTGTAGGTGTACGTCGTGCTCTCGGACGTGACCCCGCCGCCGCCTTTGCCTGCGGACTGACTGGTGGTGTGCGGGACCGCCTTGAAGTCGCCGTACCAGATCAGGTTCCCGCTGATCTGGTTCACGCCGTAGACGACGGGGATCGTCACGCCCTGCGCGCTGCTCTGCAGCTTCAGCGCTTCGATGCGGGTTTCGCTGCTGGAGATCGTGGTGCGGCCGCCCATGTCAGGCCTCCACTGGGGTGTGTGCAGGCGCCTGCACAGCGCTCATCACCGACACATCGGCAGCCGGCCACAGCGTCCAGAACTGCACCGGTCGGCCGGCGAGCGGCGCCTCGTCGAGCCGCGTCAGGATCACCGCCTGATGGACGTACGCGTGCAGCACCATGTGCCGGTCGACCAGCACACCGCCGTGACTGAAGGTGCGACCGAAGCGGAACAGCGCCACGTCGCCGGCCTGCGGCTGCTCGGTGCGCACGGCACCGACGCGTTCGAGCCATTGCACGTACAGCTCCTCGCTGCGATGCAGGTGCCAGGCGGTGCTGTATGTGCCCGGGTCGATCGGCGCCGTCACGTCGGCGGCCTCGTAGATCGCGCACAGGCTCTGCCCGCAGTCGACGCCCACACCCTTCAGGCGACCGTGGTGGTGGTACGGCGTGCCCAGCCAGGTCAGTGCCTCGCCGATCACCGCCTGGCGTTGTTGAGCTTCGATCGGTTCGTTCAGGGTCATAGGGCTCACATCACCGTCTCGGCGGCCGGCACGTAGGGCTTGCCGCGGAAACGGATCACGTTGTTGAACTTGGCTTTGCAGATGCTCTGGGTCTTGTCGCAGCCGGGGTAGATCGCGAAGCTGTCGCCCGGCGCGATCGGGAATGGGAACGGCTGCAGCACGGTGATCTCRTTGCCGGYGCTGCCGCCAGTGCCCGCGATGTGGCGCTTCACAGTGCGGCCGATGCCGGTGTTCGGCCCGGTCAGGAAGCGCACGACGCCGAGGTCGAAGTAGCCAGCAGCCTGGCCGAGCCCRTGCCCGAAGCGCGTGCGCGTGGCATCGCTCGCGGTGTTGGCGACGCTGGTCACSGTCTTCGCATCGCGGTTCACGCCRCAGGCMGCGTCGTAGAGCGTGTTCGAGCAGCCMGGCTGRTASACCTCGGCSGGCACCATCACGTCGAGCTGCTCGGTGTCGCTCTTGATGCTGAGCTGCTGCTGCGTGCGGTCACCCTGCGTCGYCGCGACCCGRCCGGTGAACCACACCAGCGTGCCGGCGATCGGCGGGTTCAGGCTCGCCATGTCCAYCGCSGGCAGGAAGGCGCGCTCCAGCTGCAGCCGCGCGTGCTCGAAGCCGCCGCGTGCGATRTAGGCCAGCAGCGGCGTGCCGTTGAGCTGCATCGCCCGCTCYTCGCTGTCGAGGTCCGCCGSCAGCTCGTAGACSGTCACRTCCAGGCTGTCGACCTCGATGCCGACGCTCAGCCGSGTGCGRCTGCGRCGCAGGCCCGGCCCGAGCGACCAGGTCGTKCCGTTGACCRTGATSGCCTGGTCGGCACTCGTCCARCGCAGCACCAGGCCGCCCGGCAGCGTGAAGGTGTAGAGGTCGATGCAGCCGAGCTCGAGCTCGGAGTTCAGCAGTTCGGCCAGCGCGCCAGGCGCCTTCTCCCAGGACGGTGTTCTCATCGTCGGGTGCTCAGGGCTTCACCGTGATCAGCTCGACGCTGCGCGCTTCCCACAGCTGCCGCAGGAACTGAGACACCTCGGTCTCGTCCTGCTTGAAGCGCACGCGCCAGTAGAAGTGCCCGGCCCAGGTCACCGGCAGGCCGGTCGCCACCGGCACGTTGAAGGTCAGCACGCCGCTCGGCCCGATGTCGTAGGTTCTCGGGTCGGCGAGCGCGCCGCCCAGGAAGACGCGGGCGTCATCCGCCGCGGCATAGACGGGCTCGACCATGCCGCCCCAGGTGCGCACGAGCTGGAACTTGCGG
>NZ_JBFUGN010000946.1:0-2383 GCF_056402895.1 Rhizobacter sp. P3_B12
AGGCAAGGGCGGCTCAGGCGTGGCCGTCGCCGGCGCTGCGCTTCCTGCGGCGTTCGTCGTGGGCTTGCTTGTTGTCATCGGTGGGAGTTTCCTCGGCTTCAACATCGGGTAAGGTATTTGTCGAAGCGAACCCGTAACGATTCGACGAAGCCGAACCATGAGAATTTCTCTCGCATTGAGATGGTTTGCAGCGGTGGCTGCATTGGCGACGAGCGCCTGCAGCACCCCGCTGGGGCCGCAGCATGCTTACCCTGCACCTCAACGCGCCGTTACCGAATTGGCGCTGGTTCGCTCGGGGTTGCCGCAATACCGCGACCCGGGGTGCCCTGTCGTCGGGGTCGGCACGATCCAGATTCTTGCCGTCGATGGACAGCGTCTGTTCACTTACCCCGCGGATCCTCCCCGCTCCGTCTACGTGTTGCCTGGCAAGAGATCGGTGACCGTCAAGTTCATGACCACACCCCAGCAGGTGGGTGACACGACAGCCTCGCCGGTCTTCGATTCCTACTCCGGACAACCGACCGTGATGCTGGACCTCACCGCGGGCGAAATCGTCCGCCTTGACGCCGTGATCGATCGGGTCAACAAGCGTTTCGGCATTGTCGCGAAGCGTCAATCGCCGACGGAATGCTGGCCGGGCGACAAATAGCTGTGCCTGGCCCGGTTCAAAGTGGAAACGGTGGCGGGCCGAGCACACCGAGTGGTGGGCGACGCAATCCGAGAATTCCCGTTTTCGGGGCCCGTTGCGGCCGGTGCACGCCTTTGACGCTCCGCGCTCAAAAACGGCCACGCCGCACATAGACTACCGGTCATCGCATTTTCCGATCCATGTCCAGGACCATCGAGATGACCGAACTGAAGGGTATGTCGTACGCGGAGCTGCGCGCTCTGCTGGAGCAAACCGAAGCCGCACTGGCCGCCAAGCGCACCGAGGAACTGAAGGTTCTGGCGGACGGCTACGCCAAGAAGCTGCAAATGGGCGGCTTCACCATCGCCGAGGGCATCGAGGCGCTGAAGCCCTACCTGCCTGCCAAGCCCGTCAAGACGCCGTCGGCGCCCGGCGAAGAGCGCAAGGCCAAGTACGCGAACCCCGCCGACCCCAGCCAGACCTGGGTCGGCATGGGCAAGCCGCCGCAGTGGTTCCGGGATCAGCTCGCCGCCGGCCGCTCGCGCGAGGACATGCAGATCTCCTGACAACTTCCCTGAGAGGACACGCCATGGCCATCGCCACGCTTGCCGTCTGGCACGAACTCGTCGCGACACGCAACGCGAAGGGGCTCGGGGCGCTGCTTGCCGACAACGTCGTCTTCCACTCGCCGGTGGTGCACACGCCGCAGGTGGGGAAGGCCGTCACGGCGCAGTACCTCGGCGCGGCCTTCCGCGTGTTCTTCAACGAGAGCTTCCGCTACGTGCGCGAAGTCGCCGGCCCGCGTGACGCGGTGCTCGAGTTCCAGGTGGAAATCGACGGCATCGCCGTCAACGGCGTCGACATGCTCACCTGGGACAACGATGGACGGATCGTCGACTTCAAGGTGCTGATCCGGCCGCTGAAGGCGATCAACCTGATCCACCAGAAGATGGGCGCGATGCTGCAGGCGCAGCAGTAGCCGCACGATCAGGCGTCCGATCCGCTCACCTCGCAGCGGAACGCCAGCCAACTCGCGGCCACCCGCTGCAATGCCGCCACGTTGCCGGTCGTTTCCAGTTGCACCGCATCGCTGGCCCTATCGTCGGTCGCATGCGCCGCGCCGCCGGCCTGCCACAGTTGTGCCGCGCGACGCGCCACCGCATCGGCGGTGTCGATGATCTGCACCTGCGGCCCCATCGCGTCCGCGATCAGGTGTTGCACGAAAGGGTAGTGCGTGCAGCCCAGCACGACGGTGTCGACGCCTGCATCGCGCAGCGGTGTGCAATACCGCTCGACCATCGCCCGCAGTTCGGGCGTGTCGAGCGCGCCCCGCTCGATCAGGTCGGCCAGGCCGGGGCAGGGCTGGGCCGTGATCTGCACCGCATCGCCCTGCCGCGCCAGCAGCTGCCGGAACTTCTCGCTGCGCAAGGTGCCGGTGGTGGCCAGCACGCCGATGCGGCCGTTGCGGGTCGCGGCCACCGCCGGCTTCAGCCCCGGCTCGACGCCGACGATCGGCAGCGCCGGCCAGCGCTCGCGCAGGCTCGCGACCGCCGCGGCCGTCGCGGTGTTGCACGCGACCACCAGCAGCTTTGCGCCCTGCGCCACCAGGTGCTGCGCCATGCGCTGCGAGCGCTCGACGATGAAGGCCTCGCTGCGGTCGCCATACGGCGCGTTCGCCGAATCGGCCAGGTAGCGCAGCGGCGCCTGCGGCAGCTGCCGGTGCAAGGCCCGCAGCACCGAGAGCCCACCGAGCCC
>NZ_JBFUGN010000947.1:0-2381 GCF_056402895.1 Rhizobacter sp. P3_B12
ATACGCTTCCGTCACCGCCTCCAGCGGAGCGACCGTGGTCGCTCCGGCGTTGGCGAACAGGACGTCGATGCGACCGAACTTGGCGCGCGTCTCTTCGACGGCACGCTCGATGTCAGCCACCTTGCGGATGTCGGCACGCACCAGCAGCGCCTTGCCGCCGAGTTGGTTGCCGGCCGCGGCCAGGCGCTCTGCGTTCGAGCCGACCAGCACCACCTGGGCCCCCTCGGCCTGGAACAGTTTCGCGGTTTCCAGGCCGATGCCCGACGTGCCGCCAGTGATGAATGCAACTTTGTTCTTGAGCTTCATTTCAGGTAGTTCCCATGGGTTGAGTTGAATGACGAAGGGGACGTTTCGGTCGATCGCTTCGCATGGGACGAATCATGTGTCTCGCCAATAGGAAGTGGAATGAGCTGAATGCGAGCAACATCTGCTCGGGAAGTGGCGAGGTGGCGGGACAGCACAGCGTTCAATCGGGCGCGCTTATTCCTTTGACTGTGCCGTGAGTGGCGCAGACGTCCTGTACGCCACCCGGATCCAGACGGAGCGGTTCACCGATGAATCGGTTGATGGCTACGACCAGAGTTTCGAAGTCAATCGCGCCATCGTGGATGCCACGGGCAAACCCGACACCGTTGTCATGCATCCATTGCCGCGCGATGGCCGGCCCGGCGCTTCGATCTGAGCGTCGATCTCAATGCGGATCCCCGCCTGGCCATCTTCAGGCAGACGGACAACGGCGTGCCCATTCGCATGGCGCTTTTCGCGCAGATGCTCGGTGTCGATGGATTGGTGCAAAGGTCGATGCGTGATGCGACATGGAAATCACCCACGGTTCACAACGCCCCCGGGTGCCCTTCCTGCCGCAGGCCTGTACCGCCAGAACAGCACCGCCAGGCCGACCAGCATCGCCAGCCAGGTGCTCGGCTCCGGGATGGGCATCTGGTCGACCGACGCCAGGAACAGGATCTCGAAGCTGCCGAACATCGACTGGTTGGACCGGTTGAAGATCGTCAGCGACAGGTGCCCTTGCGGGTCGGCGCTGTAGGCGAAGTCGTCCGGCCCCGGCTCGATGCCCAGGAACGGCGCGTGGAAGTCCCTCGGATCCTGGTTCAGGATGTTCGCGATGAGCGTGATGCCGTTGCCCGAGCCCCAGCTCGCGTTGTCGCGGAACGAGAGCGTGGCCGAGTTCGCGATGGTGTCCCGTGGCTTCGGCGTGGTGCCGTAGTTCGCCGTCGGCGAGAGCGGCACCGTGGAATCGAGCGTCAGCAGCCCCGACAGCGTGATGGAGCTGTTCGGGTCGAGCGTGAAGGCGCGTTGCCAATCCAGGTGGACATCCGCCGAGTCGCCCATCTTCGGGCGCGACACCTCGGCCTGCAGGTGCCCCGGCTCCACCGTCACATGGGCCGACGGCGCATCGGCCGCCACCCGGTCGACGCCGCGGCTGTAGTTGCCGAACGGCTGGGTGCCGATGGCGCTGCCGGCGAGACGTTGCGAATCGAAAGAGGTCTCGCGGTACGAGGTCGACTGGTCCGCCCAGTAGTGGATCGCCGTCGTCGATCCGGAGAAGGTGTTGGGTGTGATCCAGTGACCCACGGTGCCGGGCGGAGAACTCGCGTCGGTGGACAGCCCGGTGAGCGGGTCCAGCCGGAAATCGACGCTGACGTCGCCGGCGCGGGCCAGGCCGGTCAGCCCGACGGCCGCCAGCGCGATGAGCAGGATGCGGGTCTTCATGCGAGGCCTCCGGCGACGGTGGGGGTGGATGACGGGTTGGAGGCCTTGCGCCGCCAGGCCAGCAGCCCCAGGCCCAGCAGCATCGCCGCCGCGGTCGACGGCTCCGGGATCGGCGAGATGAACGGCGCCACGGCGAACGCCCCGATGGACAGGCTGGTGAACATCAGCTCGTCGGAATGGTTGAACAGGGTCAGCGACAGGTGGCCCTGCTCGTCGCTGCTGTACGCGAAGTCGTCCACCGACCCCACGCGGCCGAGCGACGGAGAACCGGCGGGCAGCCGCGGGTCGAAGTTCATGATGCGTGCGATGAAGCCGATGCTGTTGATCCACCCCGTGCCGTCGCCGAGCGAGCTGTGGAACGAGAGGATGCCGCGGTTCGCGTACTGCGGGTTCAGGTTGGGCGAGGCCGCGAAGGTGGTCTCCTGCGTGGTCGCCTGGTCCGAGCTGAGGGTTGCGGTGCCGGAGAAGGTGATGGAGGTGTTGGGCAGCAGCGAGAACGTGCGCTCCCAATTGGCACTGGCGTTGGCTTCGTCCCAGGGATGCTCGCGCGTCACGCCCGCGAGCATGTGGCCGGGCTCGACCAGCGAGTGGGCCGAAGGCGAATCGGCGGCCAGTGCCGGCATGGTCTGCTCGCGCCGCGGGCCGAAGGG
>NZ_JBFUGN010000948.1:0-2373 GCF_056402895.1 Rhizobacter sp. P3_B12
GCACCAACCAGGCGCTCGCGCACAGCAATGCGCAGCTGAAGGTGCAGAGCGAGCGCGACCCGCTCACCGGCCTCGCGAACCGGCGCTACTTCCAGGCGGCCATGAAGCAGATGTCGGTCGACGGCCAGCTGGCCGGCACGGTGTTCCTGCTCGACATCGATCACTTCAAGCGCATCAACGACGAGCACGGCCACGCGGCCGGCGACGCGGTGCTGGTCGCGATGGCGCAGCGCCTGGCCGATGCGCTGCGCGAGCCCGACCTGGTCGTGCGCTGGGGCGGCGAGGAGTTCCTGGTGGTCGTGCAGTCGCTGTCGCGGGAGCAGGTGGATGCGCTGGCGCAGCGGCTGCTCGATGCGGTCGGGCAGGTGCCGGTGCGCTGGCAGGGCCGCGAGATCGCGGTGACCGGCTCGATCGGCTTCGCGAGCTTCCCGATCGAGCCGACCGGCCTGGCGGTCGCGTGGGAGCCGGCGATCAACCTGGTCGACACCGCGCTCTACCTGGCGAAGGCGCACGGCCGCAACCGGGCCTACGGGGTCGGGCTGCTGCATGCGCAGACGGTGCAGGGGCTGCAGGCGATCACCGCATCGCTGGAATCCGCCTGGCGCGACGGGCAGGTCACGCTGACGCTGCTGCGCGGGCCGGTGCTCGAGGGCCACGCATGACGCTGTGGCACGGACTCCGGTGCGCGGGTGTCGCGTGGCTGTTGTTCGCTGCCGGCGCGACTGCGGCCGGCGTGATCGAGCAGTCGGACCGCCTGGTGCGCCAGGGCTACGACCGCCCGGAGCCGGCGCTGAAGGCGCTGCTGCAGCTGCAGCACGAACAGGAGGAGATCTCGCCGCGGCCGGTGCAGACGATCCGCCGCCTGCAGCTCGCCCGCGCGATCGTGCTGGCGCAGAACGGCCGCATCGGCGAAGCCGGCATGCTGGCCGAGGAGATCCGCACCAGCATGGCCGGCACCGAGGCGGACGAGGCCGACAGCACCGCGCGCGCCAACCTGGTCCGTGCGCTGGTCGCCGAGAACAACGGCCAGCTCGACGTGGCGGCCGCGCTGGCGCAGGCGGCGGTGCCGTCGTTGCAGCAGGGCTGCCCGGGGCCCGACGGTGCGCCGGCGGCCACCGCGCCGGGCTGTGACTACCGCGCTGCATGGCGCGCGCTGCAGGTGCTGGAGCGCCATGCGCAGAGCCGCGCGCTGTGGGCCGAGGGCGCGCGCCACCTGCGCACCGCCGCGCAGCTGGCCGAGGCCCAGCACGACGGCTACCGCCAGGCGCTGGTGCTGGGGCTGCTCGCGCTCGACATCGCGCGCCAGGGCGACATGCCCGGCGCGGTGCGCACGCTGCAGCAGGCGCAACGCGTGGCGGCATCGCTCGACGATCCGGAGGTCGATGTGCGGCTGCGGCTGCACGAGGCCCGCCTGGCCGACCTGCGCGGCGAGCATGAACAGTCGCTGCGGCTGGCCGAAGAGGCGCTGCCGATCGCCGCGCGGGCCGATTCGCCGCGGCTGGAGTCGCTGGTCAACGCCAACCTCAGCGACCTGTATGCGCGCCAGGAGCGCCCCGCCGATGCGCTGCGTGCGGCCGAGGCCGCGCTGCCGGTGGTGCGCCGCCACGGCGACCTGCGTGCCGAGCGGGTGCTGATCAACAACGCCGGGCTCGCGAAGATCGGCCTCGGCCGCCTCAACGAAGGCCGGCTCGACCTCGCCCGGCTGGTCGAGCTGTGGCAGCGCAACGGCGCGCCGGGCAGCGAGGCGCAGTCGTTGCGCGAGTTCGGCGAGGCGCTGGCGGCGGCTGGCGATGCGCGCGGCGCGCTGGAGCTGTTCCACCGCGAGCGCAAGCTGAGTGCCGAGGTGATGAAGGCCAACCGTGCCGCGGCGCTGAAGGACGTGCAGCAGCGCTACGACACCGAGAGCAAGCAGCGCGAGATCGAGCTGGTGAGCCGCGACAACGCGCTGAAGACCGCGGCGCTCGCGAACCAGGAGCTGCAGCAGCGGGTGTGGGCGCTGATGGCGGCGGTGCTGGCGCTGTCGGTGGGGGTCGCCGCGCTGCTGTACCTGCGGGTGCGCGAGATCAACCGCCGGCTGCAGGCGAGTCATGCCAACCTGCGGCTGCAGAGCGAGCGCGACCCGCTGACCGGCCTGGCCAACCGCCGCCAGTTCCAGGCCGCGATGGCGCGCAACGGCACCCAGGGCATCGAAGGCGCGCTGCTGCTGGTCGACATCGATCATTTCAAGCACGTGAACGACGGCCATGGGCATTCGGTGGGCGACGCCGTGCTGGTCGAGGTGGGGCGGCGGCTGGCCGGCTGCGTGCGCGAGCGCGACCTGGTGGTGCGCTGGGGCGGCGAGGAGTTCCTGATCCTCGCGCCCGAGGTCAGCGC
>NZ_JBFUGN010000949.1:0-2366 GCF_056402895.1 Rhizobacter sp. P3_B12
GGCGGGGGCCGATGGCGACGGCGCGCGCGCCCACAGCGCCGCGCCGTCCTGGACCCACAGCATCGCCGGGTTCTGCGCATCGTCGCGCTGCATCGCCTGCGTCGACGGGCTCATGTCGTCGAAGCCGGAGCGGCGCGCCTCCTGCGCGGACGCCACCGTCACGACCAGCAGGACCAGCCCCAGCGCGCGCCGCATCGCTCAGCCCACGCTGATCGCCACCGTCTCGGTCTGAGAGAAGCCGTGGTCGCCCTCCCAGCGGAAGCTCAGCGTGCCGCTCTCGGTCGCGGTGGTGAAGAACGCGATGTACGGGTTGGCCGCCATCGCGGCATGCAGGTCGGCGCTGAACACCAGCTCGTCGTTGTAGCGGCAGCTGAAGCGCGTGATCAGGTTGCGCGGCAGCAGCAGGCCGTCGGCGCCCGGCCGGAAGCCGGTCTCCATCGGGTGCGCGATCAGCGTGCGCAGCTCGATCACCTCGCCGCGCTTCGCGGTGGCCGGTGCGGTGATCAGCGTGCGGGCCATCGCGCCGTCACTCCAGGCAGGCGGCCAGCGTGACCAGCACGTCGACGCCCTGCGACCAGAACGTGCCGTCGCTCAGCCGCGCCACCGCCACCAGCTGCTGCGAGGTCGCGAGCCGGATCCGCGTCGACACCACCGCGCGTCCGGCGCGCGGCCCCAGCGTGAAGCGCACCACGTCGCGCTGCGGGTTGCGCTCGTTGAACACCGCGATGCCGGTGACGTGCTCGGCGGCCGTCATCGGGCTGTCGACGCTGACGGTGATCGGCACGCCGTTGCCGTTCTCGACCAGCGGCGGGATGTCGAACTTCACCTTGCCCGGCTTCACCGGCGCGCCGGACGCGTAGTCCGCGATCGCCGACTGCATCTCGAAGCTGGTCGCCCGCGCCGGCCGCACCAGCAGCAGGCCGCCGGCGGCGAGGCCGTATTGCAACAGCTCGCGGCGATGCAGCGCGGTGTTCACTGCAGCGTCACCAGCCAGGCCACCACGTCCTCGACCTGCTGCGCATCGAGCACCGCCCGCCCCTGCCATGCGGTGCCGACACGCTGCAGGCCGCCGGTGTCGTGGTACGGCGGCATGATCGTCTGCGGGTTCAGCCGGCGCGCATCGACGATGCGCAGCCGCAGCTGCGCGGCCGACCAGCGCGCGCCGGCACCGGCCAGGTCGGGGGCGAGGTTGCCCTGGAAGCGCTCCTCGGGGATCGGCGCCGGGTGGCACAGCAGGCACAGGCCGGCCTGCCGGCTCGCTACGATCGCGCGCCCGCGCGCCGCGTCGCCCGGCACCGGGGTCAGCGGCTGCGGCAGCGCATCGCGCGGCACCGGCGCAGCACACGCCACCATCACGGCCGCCACCGAGCCCATCGCCATCGCCCGCATCACGCCTTCTTCAGCGAGTGGTTCTTCAGCGGCAGCTCGCGGATGCGCTGCCCGGTGGCCGCGAAGATCGCGTTCAGCACTGCCGGCGCCGCCACCGCGATCGTCGGCTCGCCGACCCCGCCCCAGAAGCCGCCGGACGGCATCACCACCGTCTCCACCTTCGGCATCTCGTCGAGGTGCAGCACCGGGTAGGTGTCGAAGTTGGTCTGCTCGATGCGCCCGTCCTTCACGGTACAGCCGCCGTACAGCGCGGCCGACAGGCCGTAGACGAACGAGCCCTCGACCTGCGCCTCGATCTGCTGCGGGTTGACCGCGTGCCCGGGGTCGGTGGCCGCGACGATGCGGTGCACCTTCAGCTTGCCGTCCTTGTCGACCGACACCTCGGCCACCGCGGCGACGTAGCTGCCGAAGCCCATCGTCTGCGCGATCCCGCGGAACACGCCCTTCGGCGCCGGCTTGCCCCAGCCAGCGCGCTCGGCCGCCGCGTTCAGCACCGCCAGGTGCTTCGGATGCTGGCTCATCAGCTTGCGCCGGAACGCGAGCGGATCCTGCTTCGCCGCCAGTGCGAGCTCGTCGATGAAGCACTCGAGGTAGATCGCGTTCTGGTTCAGGTTGACGCCGCGCCAGAAACCCGGCGGCACATGCGGGTTGCGCATCGCATGGTCGATCAGCAGGTTCGGCACGCTGTAGCCGATCGACGCTTCGGGGCCGGGCGCGTTCAGGCCCTGGAACACCACCGGGTCCTTGCCGTCGCGGATGTTCTGCGGGAACACGCCGGCCAGGATCGACTGCCCGGAGATCCGCATGTGCAGCGCCGTCAGGTTGCCGGCCGCGTCGAAACCGGCGCGCAGCTTGCACTGCGTGATCGGGTGGTAGCGGCCGTGCGTCATGTCCTCTTCGCGCGACCAGATCAGCTTGACCGGCGTGCCGGGCATCTCCTTCGCGATCGCGACCACCTGGTGCACCCAGTCGTGCAC
>NZ_JBFUGN010000950.1:0-2361 GCF_056402895.1 Rhizobacter sp. P3_B12
GCTGCAGCGCGACCAGGTCGCTGACATACACGCTCGTGGTGCGGCTGCGGCCGGAGATCCGGGCATTGACCTCCGCGTCTTCGGTCGGTATCACCGCGCGGCTCGCATCCAGCTCGCCCTCGGCCTCGGTCTGCTCGAAGTGGTTGCGCGAGCGGTCGTGCGACAGCCCGAAGGTCAGCCGGTGCGGCCGGGCATTCCAGGTCGCCTGCAGCGCCAGCCCCTCGCTGTCGGTGCGCGTGCGCGTGCGGTTCTCGACGCCGGTTTCCTCGACGGCGGGCGGGTCGTAGTCGTCGTTCAGGTCGCCGTTCAGTGTCGACGCGCGGTTGCGGCGCGCATAGGCCGTCGCCGCCATCTCCCACTGCGGGCCCAGCGTGGCGGTGGTGTTGAAGGTCAGCAGCGTTGCCTCGTTGTCGGTCAGGTCGGGCCGGGTGTAGACCTGCTCGCGGCGCTGCGCCAGCATCGATTCGGGCAGCCCGCCGTTGCCGACCAGCTGGTTGTCGGCGTGGCCGAGGCTCAGGTCCCACGAGAAGTCGCTGCTGCGCTGCCCGCCTTTCACGAACAGCTGCCGCACCCGCGACGGCGACTCGTCGCGCCAGCCGTCTTCGTTGAGCGCGCCGAAGGCCATGAAGAGGTGGCCGGTCTCGCCGAGCTTGCGCCCGTGCGTCAGCTCGGTGCTGATGCGGCCGAACGAGCCGCCTTCGACCTCGATCCCGGTGCCCGGGTGCGTGTCGCCGCTCTTGGTCTGCATCGAGAGTGCGCCGCCCAGCGTGTTCAGCCCGAACTGCGGATTGGAGCCCGGCAGCAGCGTGATGTTGGCGATCGCGGCGCGCGGCAGCAGGTCCCAGTTGACGATGTCGCCGAACGGTTCGTTGACGCGCACGCCGTCGAGGAACACCGACAGCCCCTGCGGCGTGCCCAGCAGCGGGCTGGCAGTGAAGCCGCGGTAGTTCACGTCCATCTGGTACGGGTTGCCCTGCACCTCGTTGACGCTGACGCTGGGCAGCTGCGTGCGCATGAACTCGGGCAGGTTCAGGCTCTGCAGCTGGCGCAGCCGCCGGTCGGTGGCGGTCTGCACGTTCGACGGGATCTGGTCCTTGGGCACGCCGGTGCCGGGCACGGGCGTGGTCTGCACGATCTCGACCTCGGGCAGCACGACGACGGGCGTCGTCTGCGCGTGAACGGCGGGCGCGGATGCCATCACGGCCAGCAGCGATGCGTTCGCAAGCGGGTGACGGCGCCAGTTCGGCCGGCGGGGGTACGGCATGTCAGGTCTCCGGTGTGGTTGTGTCCTTGTCTCGGAGTTGCAGGGGTCGTCTGGGTGGTGGTGTGCCACGCTAACAAGCGGGGCGTGCGCGGCACAGGGAAAAATTCCCGGGCGGGCTGCTCGTTAACACCAGGGGCTGGCCGCTCCTTCAATCGCACTGCACGCGGCTTCGCCTGCCATCGGCGGTCTGAGGCGGTACGAATGGACCTCCTCAAGGTTGATGAATTCACTCGGCCTGTCGTGAAAAATCCCCTTGCGCATCGCTAGACTGCGCGCACCGCAGCGGCAGACCACTGCCGCGCGGGTTGCCAGCGCCCCACAGGGCCGAAGGCGACACAACACCTGACCCGTCATTGGATTGCGCCGGTCGACGACCGGTGTGGGAGGACTGTCTTGGAACTGATCTTGGTAGCGTCGCGGCGTGTTCGCGGCTTGGTGGTGTCGTGCGTGGGCGCGCTGGCGCTCTCGACGTTCTCGTTGGCAGCGTGGGGGCAGCTGGCAGTCGGCCAGGATGGCCAGCCGGGCTATCAACATCCGATCGCGGTGCCGCCGGGCATTGCCGGCATGGTGCCGGCACTCGGCCTGTCGTACGGCGGTGACGGCAACGGCCCGGTGGGTCATGGCTGGTCGCTGACCGGGGTCTCGTCGATCGCGCGCTGCGGCGCGAACCTCGCGACCGACGGGCGCGTCCGCGGCGTCGACAACACGGCGGCCGACAAGCTGTGCCTGGATGGCCAGCGGCTGATCCAGACGGGTCCAACAGGGGTGATCACGGACTTCCCGCAGACCAACGACAGCGCAGGCGGCAGCGGTCTGCTGCGCGAGTTCCGCACCGAGCGCGATTCGTTCGCGCGCATCCGGGCTTACGGCGCGGGCGGCGGTGCCCCGGCGTACTTCAAGGTCTGGACCAAGGACGGCCGGGTCTACGAGTACGGCAACAACAGCAATGCCGCGGCTGACGCGGCCGTGACGGCGCAGGGCACCGGCGTCATCACCACCTGGCTGGTGAGCCGGGTGAGCGACCTGCGCGGCAACTACATCGACTACCAGTACCAGCAGCGCGACGGATTGGCGTGGGGCAGCGGCACGGTGGCCGG
>NZ_JBFUGN010000951.1:0-2361 GCF_056402895.1 Rhizobacter sp. P3_B12
TCCCCTCCGGCCACCCGCCCCGCCGCGCAACACCGCCCGCTCTTTTCCACCCCACGCGTCTCCGCTTGAAGGCTCAGACGGACTGCGCGGGCTCGTCGCGATGGAACGATGCCGGCAGCATGGCTTGCTCCAGCATCTCGATCGAACGGGTTTCGACGCCGCGTGCGGCGAAGAACTCGCGCCAGCCGCTGACCACGCCGAGCATCGACTCGACCATCGCCTTCGCGTCGTCGACGCCGAGCCCGAAGGCTTCGCACTGCGACAGCAGGTTGTAGAGGCTCGCCGCGCGGCCGAACCGCCCCGCCTCCAGCGCCAGGTCCCGGCGCTCCTGCGACACCATCGGCACCGGCACGATGTCATAGGCGGGCGAGAGCCGCCAGCCACCCTGCATCTGCAGCATCGCGTGGTTGCGCGGATGGTCGTCGTTGTTGGTGACCATCGCGTTGAACACCATCCGGCGGAACAGCTCGCGCCGGTCTTCGGCGCTCTTGACCGACCAGCGGCGCARTTCGTCGGCCAGCAACGGGTATGACCAGCGCTCGCGGCCGAGGTAGCCGTCCTCCGCATCGAGCACCGTGAGACCGGACACCAGGCCGAAACGAGCGTAGGCCTGGGCCTGCGGGTTCCACGCGCGGTCGAAGCGCTCCAGCATCAGGACCTCGCTGGATCCCACCCGTTCGATCCTGGCGCCGCAGACGCGCAGGCCGGCAGCGCGGGCCAGTTCGAGCGTTGCGTATTCGATGCGCTGGGCGTTGTGCCGGTCGCCCTTCTCGGGCAGCTTGGCCAGCCAGACCCTGTGATCGTCCTCGACCGCGACCTTGGGGCGTGCACCGCCCATGCTCGTGCCGGGCTCCAGCGCTTCCAGCACCTCGTGCGGCAATCGGCCGTCGGCCTCCAGCGCCTGGGCCGCCTCGATGAGGGCCTGGAGTTGGTGCGTGCGGTTGAAGGGGCGCCGCGGTGCCGGAGGCTGAACCGTGAGGCCGAAGCTCAGGTTGCCCGCGCCATCGTCGGGACCGTTGAGCAGGTACGCCATCTCCGGGATGGATGCCTCGGGCTGCGCCAGCTTCGCCTGGATGACGCGCCGGCCCCACGCATCCGGGCTCGCGTCGCGGACGGCGCCGGGAAGGCCCTTGAGCTTGGTGAAGCGCCGCGGCCTCGTGGTCAGCGGAAGGTGGAACGGGTCCAGCGGGACCACGTCGCTGCGCTCCAGGTAGCGCCTGCCGTAGGTGAACGTTCCCTCGTGCGCACCCGCGCCGACGCTGCGCACCTTGAGCGATGCACAGGGCACTGTTTCCAGCGTACCGGGCAACTGGATGTAGACGTAGCAGGACTGCTCGCCGGTGGCCATGGGTGATCAGAAGTCGTTGTCGCCGGCGGCCGGCTGGCGTGCGCGCCGGGGCCGGCGCGCTGCCTCGAGGATCTTGCCGTGCTCGTCAGCATCTGGATCGGCCAGCGCCGTCGTGGTGCCCATCAGCCCCAGCTTCCACAGCACCGAGAAGACCGTGCCGATGGTCGCGCCTGGATGGCCCGTCTCAAGAGCATAGAGCGTCTTGCGGGTGATGCCGCAGGCCTGCGCCAGTTCGTCCTGGCTCATGCGCCGGCGAATGCGGGCCAGGCGGATGTTCTGCCCCAGTTGCGCTACCGCGGTGCTGACTTCAAGCGGCGTCGCGTTGATGACGGCCATTCTGCTACCCAATAAATCACTTATTGGGTAGCAGATTACTCATATGAAAGATGATCGTCAAGCAGCCTTGGCAGTCGCCAGCCGGCGCGGCTTGTCCATCTGCGCCGACACCAGCACCACCCCGAGCGCCAGCACCGCGACGCCGGCACCCAGCCAGCACAGGTCGGTGAGCGGCCGGTCGGCGGCGATCAGCAGGCCGCCGAGCCAGGCGCCGCCGGCGTTGCCGAGGTTGAAGGCGCCCTGGTTCAGCGTCGAGGCGAGGTTGGGCGCGCCGACCGCGGTGTCGAGCACCCGCACCTGCGCGGCCGGGCCGATCGCGAACGAGACGATGCCCCAGACGAACAGCGTCACCATCGCCGGCAGCGCGAAGGGGGCGGTCCACGAGAAGGTCAACTGCACCAGCGCGATGCAGGCGAACAGGCCGGCCATCGCCGGCATCAGCCGCCAGTCGGCCAGCCGCCCGCCGAGCAGGCCGCCCACCGTGATGCCGCCGCCGAACAGCATCAGCGCCCAGCTGATCTGGTCGGGCGAGAAGCCGGTGACGTCGCGCAGGATGTAGGCGATGTAGGTCAGCACGGTGAACATGCTGACCGAGGCCAGCGTGCTGATCAGCAACGAACACTGCACCTGGAAGCGGGCGATCGCGCGGAACTCGCGCAGGATGCTGCCCTCCTGCG
>NZ_JBFUGN010000952.1:0-2361 GCF_056402895.1 Rhizobacter sp. P3_B12
GACTGGATCGCCGCCAGCCGCCGGGCCATCACCGGCGGGGGGGCCGAGGCGGCACGCTGCACCGGCTGGCGCGGCGTACTGCGCGCCGGGCGCGTGAGCGCCGCCACCCGCGTTCCCTGGCGGTCGGGCAGCAGGTAGCCCTCGGCCGCGAGCAGGTCGTAGACGGCGGTGACGGTGTTGCGCGAGATCGACAGCGCCTCGGCCAGCGCACGCGAGCCCGGCAGGCGGCTGCCCGGTGACAGGTGCGCGCCGAGGATCGCCTGCTTCAGCCGGTCGTGCAGCTGGCGTTGCAGCGACGCCGGGCCGCGCTCGCGCGAGAGCGGTGCATCGAGCAGGGCCTGCGGCACGGGTGGGTTCATCGTGGCACCATGAAAATCAGGATCCGTGGCACTTTTCAAGGTGCCACACCGGCGCTACTGTAGAGCACCCTGACCCCTGAACTTCTCGCAAGGACGATGACGATGAGCTGGCTCACCCCCCTCCGACTGCAAGGCTCGCACGGTTCGCTGGAGCCGCTCTCGCTCGACCATGAGCAGGACCTGATCGCCGCCGTCAGCGATGGCGAGCTGTGGAACCTCTGGTACACCGCGATCCCCGCGCCGCGGGCGATGCGCGCCGAGATCGAGCGCCGCCTCGACCTGCAGCGCAAGGGCTCGATGCTGCCGTTCACGACCCGCGATGCCGCCGGCCGCGTCGTCGGCATGACGACCTTCATGAACATCGATGCGGTGAACCAGCGGGCGGAGATCGGCTCCACGTGGACGGCGGCGAGCGTGCAGCGCAGCGGCTTCAACACCGAGTGCAAGCTGCTGCTGCTGTCGCATGCGTTCGAGAAGGAGGCCATCGCGGTCGAGTTCCGCACCAACTTCTTCAACCAGCAGAGCCGCCGCGCGATCGAGCGCCTGGGCGCCAGGCTCGACGGCATCCTGCGCAGCCACCAGCGCATGCCCAACGGGCTGCTGCGCGACACCTGCGTCTACAGCATCACGCGGGCGGAGTGGCCGGCGGTGCAGGCGCACCTGCAGTGGCAGCTGGACAAGCCGCGCTGAGCGAGTTTCAAGTCCTTGCCGGCGACGTGAACAGCCCTGACGCCGCGTCGACGACCTGCCGCAAGGCCCAGCCGCTGGCAACGGCGCTGAAGGCATCGCTCAGCGGCGCGGCCAGGTCTCTCGGCAGCAGATGCCCACCTGCTTGTCCGATGAAGACGACTGCCCGCCCGGCGGCAAGGTGCAGGCGTTGGTTCTTCTTCAACGTGTTTTCGACCTCGATGGCATCTGCCGCGTTCATCGGCTTCGGACCGATCTCCAGCTCGGTCAGGCTGTGGTTCGTGAGGATCGCACTGACCAACGATCTGGGAATCTCCATCTTCTGGCTGCTCTTGTCGCGGGGCCATCGGGGATTGGACATGGCCAATGTGGTGACGAGGCAGTCCGCGTGGGACAGCAGCCCGGCCAGGATCTGGCAATCCTGTTCCGTGAAGTTGAACGAGTCCAGCTTCATCGATCGCCGTCCGCCGTGTGCGGCCAGGCCTTCCAGGACGGTTGTCTGCTGGGCCGGGTGTGATACCGCGCGGTCCCCGCACAGCTCGACGTGTTCGAGGGTCTTGTTCTTCTTCAGGGCCAGGTGAAGCGCGTTGGCGTTCGCATCGGTGCACCACGAGTTGCTTCCAAGACTCAGGTGCCGCAGCGTGGTGTTTGCGGCCAACGCCTCGCAGAAGGCACCGAATTCATCAGCGCTGGCTTGCTCGGGGTTCTGGTGCACCATCGTCAACCTGCTCAGCGTCGTGGATGCCTCGACGAGTTCGCTGATCGCCTTCAGACCGATCGTTCCCCATGGGTTGCGGCTCAGATCGAGGGTCTGCAGTGTCCCGCCGGACAGAATCGCCGTGGCGATCTTCTGAACGTCGGCCGGTTCGAGCGAACATCCCGCCATGCTCAGGGTCGTGAGGGCGACGCTGTGCCGCAGCATCGATGCAATCGCGTCGCCGGAGCCGGCGCCGCTGTTGCCGCTCAGCGTCAGTGACGTGACCGAGGTGTTGCCCTCCATCGCCTCGCAGAGAGTGGGGATGTTCGGCAAGTCGACGCTGGAGAGATGCAGTCCGCACAGCCGTCCCGTATGGACCATGCTGGCGAGAATGTCGCCTGCAGTCTGGTCCAGCGGCATTCCCGAGAGGTCGAGTTCGGTGCTGGCTGGCGCGTGGCTGCTCGCGAGCCAATGGCGCAGGCATCGCAGATCTTCTTGTTTCAGGCGGTGGTCATCGTCCTTGGGCGCCGACAGGTCGAGAAGTCCCACGTTGTCCGCATACCTCTCGAAACCGGAACCGTCCTCCGCAAGACGGTGTTCGCTGAGCCATGTCAAGGC
>NZ_JBFUGN010000953.1:0-2355 GCF_056402895.1 Rhizobacter sp. P3_B12
GTTGCTGCCATCGTCGAGGCGGCACTGCAGCAGGAGGCGCCGGCCGCTCCGGCCGCGCCTGCAGCTCCTGTCACGGTGGCCGAGGTGCTTGCTGCGTCAGAGGTGCCGGACGACGAGCCCGAGGAAGAAGAGGCAGAGGCAGAGCCCGAGGCCGAGCCTGTGAAGGCACCGAGCCCCGACCGCTTCAGCCTGACGGCGAAGGGCGTGTGGTACATCGCTCGCGACAAAGAGGGCAACGAGAAGCGGCCGGCGTGGGTCTGCTCGCGCCTGGTCGTCGCAGCGCTCACGCGCACTGACGACGGGAACGGCTGGGGCTACCTCGTGCACTTCGCCGACCCGGACGGCAACGCGAAGTCATGGGCCATGCCGTCCAGCATGCTCGGCGGGGATGGCAACGAGTGGCTGTGCCGCTTGCGCGACATGGGCCTGGAGGTGTCGCCGGCCCAAGGCACTCGCGCACGGATCGTGCAGTACATCGACTCGCGCCGGCCTGCGGAGCGAGTGACCTGCACCGACCGGGTGGGCTGGCATGACGGCGTGTACGTGCTGCCCAGCGAATGCATCGGCGAGACGGAAGGCCGCCACTACGTCTTCCAGAGCGAGGCGGGGATGGACGACACCTACCGCAGCGAAGGCTCGTTGGCGCGGTGGCGGGCCAATGTCTCGGAGCCTTGCATCGGCAACTCGCGTCTGATCTTCGCGCTGTGCTGCGCGTTTGCCGGGCCGATGGCACGTCTGGCCGAGATGGAGAGCGGTGGCTTCCACCTGCGCGGCGACTCCAGCATGGGCAAGACGACCGCGCTGCGCCTGGCTGCGAGCGTTTGGGGACGGCCGAGCTACATGCAGCGCTGGCGCACCACCGACAACGCGCTGGAGGCCACCGCGGTGCAGCACTGCGACAGCACGCTGATCCTCGACGAGTTCGGCCAGCTCGACCCGGACGTGGCGGGGGAGGTCGCCTACATGCTGGCCAACGATCAGGAGAAGGGCCGCGCGACGCGCAACGGCTTCGCACGCAAGCGGCGCACCTGGCGATTGCTGTTCCTGTCCTCGGGTGAGGTGTCGCTCGCGCAGCACATGGCATCAGCCTCGAAGACGCCGCGCGCGGGGCAAGAGGTGCGCATGCTCGACATCCCGCTGGACGCCGGCAAGGGCATGGGCGGGATCGAAGAGCTGCACGACTTCAGCGGGCCGGCCGTCATGGCGGATGAGCTCGTGACCGCTGCGGCGAAGAGCTATGGCCAGGCTGGGCGCACCTGGCTGGAATGGGCCTGCAAGCACTACGAAGAACTGCCCGCGCGCCTGGCGGAAATGATCCGACGCTACCGCGACGACTTCGTGCCCGAGGAAGCGGGCGAGCAGGTGCGCCGAGCCGGCGCGCGATTCGCCTTGGTCGCTGCTGCCGGCGAGCTGGCCACAGAGGCGGGCATCACCGGATGGCCAAAGGGCGAGGCTCACCGGGCGTTGAGCCGTTGCTTCAATGCATGGCTCGAGTCGCGTGGCCACGCCGGCAACGGTGAGGACCAAGCGATGTGCCGCCAGGTGCGCCGCTTCATGGAACTGCATGGCGCGGCCCGCTTCACCTGGTGGAATCGTGCGGCCGACGATCACTCGCCGAACACGCTGATGCGCGCAGGCTTCCGGCGACTGGTCGATGCGGCTGGCAAGCCCATTCGCACGAACTCGGACCATCAACGCGAGTTCGGCGAACGCATGCAGCCCGCGGACGGTGAAGGCACGTCCGTTGAGTTCTTCGTGTTGCCGGAAGTGTTCCGCGGCGAGGTCTGTGCGGGCTACGACTACCGCGCTGTCTGTCGCGTGCTGCTGCAGCGCGGACACCTCGAACCGGGCCATGGCGGTCGCTTCGATCGCAAGGAACGCTTGCCCGGCATCGGGTCGAGCACCTGCTATCGGCTGAAGGCCTCGATCTTCGCGGAGGGCCACTGACATGCACATCGCAACTTACGGGGGGATGCCCGAGGTCGACGGCATCGAGATGATGGGCGAGATGCTTGCGCACGTGAAGTACGGCGTTCCTCTCTCTCCTCAAAGTGCGTACCGGTGGGAGCACGTCATCGTCACGTCCGTGCGGCGCGGTGAGCCGCTCGACACGACGCTGGGCCTGGCGGTGGCGGGCCGTCGCACGGTGCAAAGGCGCCTGCTGCACATGCGTCGCGATGAGCAGCTCATGCATGCGGTTGCGACCGTGTTGCCCGACCCTGCGCTGTCGACCTGGGCGCGATGCATGGAGCTGGCGCCGCGGCTGCGCACTTTCGTCGACCGTGAATGGCCCGCAGTGCGCACGCAAGCCGATCCGCGGGACGACTGGCCCGCCTGGAAAGCGCACCTGTTCCG
>NZ_JBFUGN010000954.1:0-2355 GCF_056402895.1 Rhizobacter sp. P3_B12
GTATCCGACGAGCCGTCCCAGCCGGCGAACGCGGTGTCGTTGACGGCATCGAGCCCGAGGATCGGCGTGCGCAGGTCGGTCTCCAGCGCGTTCGACACCAGGTACAGCAGCGACTTGCGGTAGATCGACGCGACGTTGTCATCGCGCTCGACCTTGTCGGACAGCACGTCCAGGTGCAGCCGCTCCATCACCCGCGCGTCGCTCGCATAGTGCTGGTTCGCGAACGCGACGGTGCAGGCCGGCGCATACAGGTTGACCGACGCGAGGCGCTGCGCGAGGCCGTCGTCGCGGCCGGCGTGCTGGCGCGCCGCGAGCGCCCCGAGGAAGTGGCCGAGCGCGATCGAGCCGGCCGAGTGGCCGACCAGGTGCAGTTCGAACTGCGTGCCCCAGGTGGCCGCCAGCGACTGGATCGCGTCCAGCAGCAATTCGCCGCCGTGGCGCGGCGAGAAGGCGAGTTGCGCGTTCTCCTTCATCTCGCTCCAGATCGGCCTGGCGAGCGGGCGGCCGATGGTCTTCTCGATCAGCAGGTCGGTCTTGTCGGTCAGCCATTCGCCGGCGCCGGCGCGCGCCGGTTCGCGGTGGAAGGCGTCCGACAGGATGTCGCCGATCGATTCGAGCATGCCGGTCTTCCAGACCAGGAACAGCGGGTAGCAGCCGTTGCCGAGCAGGTAGCGGCCCATCGCGCTCGCGCGCTTGATCGCATCGGGCTCGCTGTTCAGGCCCCCGTGCACGTACAGCAGCAGTCGCTTCGGCCCGTCGGGCTGGCTGCGGAACCACTGGTCGGGCAGCGCATACGCCTGCTGCTGCAGCTTGCGCGGCTGCTCGTCCTCGGTCAGGTAGCGGCTCACGCGGCCGTCGTTGCCGAGCACGACGCTGTGCCGGTACGCGAGCGCGCTGTCCCACCAGCCGTTGCGGTTCGCGTCGCTGCGCTTCGCGCCGGTGCCCTGGGCGCCCGGCTGCGCCACCGCGAGCCGCCCGGCCACCACGCCCGGCACGCCGAGCGCGACGACCCAGGCGTCCATTGCGTTGGCCAGCCAGTCGAGGTACGACAGCGTCGCGAAGCCGCCGGCACCAAAGTCGCGGCCCCAGGAGTTCTGCAGCACGAAACCGCGGTCGTTGAAGCCGACCAGCGCGAACGCATGGCCGCCGTCCTTCGACGGCTTGCCGTCGAACGCGATCAGCGGCAGGTCGGCATGGCCCTTGGGTTCGCCGGCGACGTCGGGCACCGCATCCCAGCCGTCGTGCGTGAAGGCCGAGACGAACACCGCACCATGCTGCGCGATGGCGGCCTGCATGTCGGTGATCGACTGCGTGTCGACGCGGTAGTAGACGCCCAGCGTGTTCTGCGTGGCCCGCGTCGCGAAGCCGTAGCGCGCGGTGTCGGATTTGTCGGCCTGGTAGGGCCAGTCCTTCTCCAGGCACACGCCGTTGTTGAACCAGCCCTTCAGTGCGCCGCGGCAGCTGGAGCCCTCGTAGTTCTCGCCTTCGTATTCGTCGTGGCGGCGCGCCAGCGTGTAGAGCATGCGCGGGCTGACCGATTCGAAGCGGGCCGGCGTCTTCGCCTTCAGCCAGCGCAGGTAGTTGATGACGCAGCCGAGCCCGAAGCCGGTGCAGGCGCCTTCGCTGCCCTGGTTCAGGATCAGCCCGGCCTTGGCATAGCCGGGCAGGAAGCGCTGCACGATCTCGGCGCCCGGGAATTCATCGGGCAGCGTCAGCGCCGCGGGCATGTACTGGCGGTCGCGCAGGTCGGCGGTGTCCTTCTTCGTGCGCGAGACGCGGTGGGCGCTGCCGGCGGGGCGGCGCGACTTCGCCGTGCCGTGGGCCGCACCCGCACCGGTGGCCGCCGGCGCCTGCGCGGTGGCGGCGAGATCGAACACGCTGCGGAACGCGGCCAGCCCGTGCGCGCCGCCGTTGACCAGCTTGCGTGCCGCCGCGAAATCGCCCTTGCCGATCGCGGCGCGGAACTTGTCGGCCTTGTCGAACAGGAACTGCGCGAGCACCACCGCCGCCACCTCCGGCGCGTTCGCCTTGTCGGGGTCGGCATCGAGCGCGAGGCCGATCACCTCGCCGTAGTGCTTGTAGTTCGCGCGGCCGGTCAGCTGCACGAAGCCGCGGCCCTTGTAGCGCGCGCCATCGCCGGCCGCGCCGTTGCCGAGATCGCGGCGCAGGTCGTAGCTGCTGAACGGCGCGCCGCCGGGCGGCGTGTTGAAGCGCGACTGGAACTCGGCGATCGGCACGAACCCCTCGGTCTCGGCGCGGATCGTGCCGAGCGCGCCCAGCACCATCGGCCGGTCGACCAGCCCGGCCGCGCGCAAGGCCGCTTCGACGTACGGCAGGTAGCGCGCGATGTTGGCC
>NZ_JBFUGN010000955.1:0-2354 GCF_056402895.1 Rhizobacter sp. P3_B12
GTGCTCGGCTATGTGCTGATCGTCGTCTTCTTCTTCGGCTCGCTGTCGGTGTTCGACCGCGAGATCGACCGCTGGGCGATCCCCGAGACGCGTTTCGCGCCGCAGCCGATGTCGTCGTTCGACACGATGCTCGCGCCGATCTTCGCGCGCATGGCGCCCGAGGCCGACGAGCTGCAGGCCGCAGCGAAGCGCGTGCGCGGCCCGCTGCCGGCGACGCTCACCCCGATGAACTGGGGCGCCTACACGACACACCGCGACCCGGTGCTGTCGTTGTACGCCGAGTACGCGGTGCCGAACAACCCGGACGACCCCGACGACCATGTGCATGGCCATGTGACGATCGACCCGCGCAACGGCCGGCTGCTGCCGGACGACCGGCTGAAGATCGGCAGCGAGTTCTTCTACCCGATGCACTACGGGCTGAACCTGACCTGGAAGGACCTCGGCTACTGGATCGTCGGCTTCGCGGCGCTGGTGATGCTGGCGGCGCTGGTCTCGGGCGTGGTGATCCACCGCCGCATCTTCCGCGAGCTGTTCACCTTCCGCCCGCGCAAGCATGTGCAGCGCAGCACGCTCGACCTGCACAACCTGACCGGCGTCGTCGCGCTGCCCTTCCACTTCATGTTCGCGCTGACCGGCTTGACGGTGTTCGCGAGCATCTACCTGCCGGTCTCCGAGACGCTGCTGAAGCCGCAGGCGATGGCGGCGGCGATGGCCGACGCGAAGGCGAAGGGCCTGCCGTTCAAGCCGGCCGGCGTGCAGGCGCCGCTCGCATCGGTCGATGCGATGGTGGTCGAGGCGAAGCGCCGCTGGGCCGCGCGCGGCCTGCCCGGCGAGGTCGGCTACCTGTACGTGAATCACGTCGGCGACCGCAACAGCTATGTCACGCTGTACCGCGCCGGCAGCGACCGCGTGACGCTGGTCGGCCAGCCGATCCACTTCGAAGGCAGCACCGGCCGCGTGCTGCTCGAGGAGCCGGCGCCGAGCGCGGTGGCCGGCGTCAACGACTTCCTGACCGGCCTGCACCTGCAGCATTTCGAGCACTGGCTGCTGCGCTGGTTCTACGTGTTCGGCGGGTTGTCGGGCTGCCTCTGCATCGCCACCGGCTTCATCTTCTTCGTCGAGAAGCGCAAGCGCCAGCATGCCAGGGCCGGCACTGGCGGCGCGCGCTGGGCCGATGCGGTGGCGGTGGCCACGGTGACCGGCATGCTGGTCGCGACGCTGGCCATCCTGGTCGCGAACCGGCTGCTGCCCACCGAGATGGCGCAGCGCGGTGATTGGGAGAAGGCGAGCTTCTGGGGCGCCTGGGTGATCGCGGCCGCGCATGCGCTGTGGCGCAGCGCGCCGGTGCGCGAGGCGCGGCTGTCGCCGGCCTGGGCCGAGCAATGCGGTGCCATCGCCGTGCTGGCGTTCGCCGCGGTGGCGCTGAACTGGATCACGACAGGGGATCACCTCGTCAAGACGCTCGGCGAGCGCTTCTGGCCGGTGGCGGGGCTCGACCTGGCGCTGCTGGTGGCGGGTGCGATCGCCGCGACGGCCGCCGTCGCACTGCGGCGCCGCGCGGGTTCGCGCGTTGCGGCAACCGAGACCGACGCAGCGGCTCCGGACGACGCGGAGACCGCGAATGCATAAGGGCCTGCTGTTGACCCTCGCCCTGCTGTGCAGCGCCGGCGGCATCGCGTGGCTGGCGCTGGCAATGGAAGTGCACTGGCAGCAGGTGCGCGGCAGCGCGGCCGGGCCGGGCCGGCGCACCGCGATCGGCCTGCGCGTGCTGGGCGGCGCCGCGCTGGCGGTGTCGTTCGGCGTCTGCCTGCTCGCCGATCACGTGACGATGGCGGTGCTGGTGTGGGTGATGTCGCTGGCGGCATCGGCCCTGCTGGTGGCGCAGGCGCTGGCCTGGCGCCCCCGCTGGCTCGCGTGGCTGACAACACCCTGGGCCGGAAGGCAATCCCACTGACACGCAGTGCCTTCCCGCCGGGCGCCGCCGAAAATGGCGCCGCGCCAGCACGGCGCTCAACGGGAGAGGTTCGATGAAGACGACGAAGCTGCTGCAGATTGCAGCGCGTGCAGCGGGGGGCCTGGTGTCGCTGATGGCCGCCACGTCCACATTCGCCGCGGGCTGGACGCTGACCGACCTGGGCACGGTGGGCGGCGCCGCCAGCGTCGCGGACGGCATCAACGGCGCGGGCCAGGTGGTCGGCTATGCCGAAGCGACCGACGGCTCGCCGCGCGCGGTGATCTGGACGGCCGGCATCGCGACCGTGCTGAGCCCGGGGCTCGGCCGCGCCCTCGCCGTCAATGCCAGCGGCGTCGCGGCGGGCAGCGTGCTCAGCGCCGATGGCACGGCGACCGAT
>NZ_JBFUGN010000956.1:0-2348 GCF_056402895.1 Rhizobacter sp. P3_B12
GCCACGTGCGGCTGGGCGTGCCCGACGACTACGCGGTGGCCTACCTGGCGCCGGTGCTGCGCACCTTCGCGAGCCGCCACGGCGGCGTCGAGATCACGCTGGCTTGCGCGCAATCCACGGCGCTGATCCCGCAGGTGCAGCGCGGCGAGATCGACGTCGCGATCGTCACCCGCGACCGGCCGCAGCGCGGCACGCTGCTGTTCCGCGAGCCGATGGTGTGGGTCGGTGCGGCCCAGCACCAGGCCTGGCGGCGCGAGCCGCTGCCGCTCGCGATGTACGAGGCCGGCAGCCTGGCGCGCAAGGCGGTGCTGGCGGCGCTGGCAGGGCAGCAGCGGCAGCACCGGGTCGTGACCCACAGCGAGAGCCTGGTCGGGCAGCTGGCGGCCGTCGAGGGCGGACTGGCGGTGGCGGCGCTGACGCGCTGCAGCGTGCCGGCCGGCCTGCAGATCCTGGATGCGCGCCACCAGCTGCCGCCGCTGGCCGACATGGAGGTCGCGGTACTGCGCAGCCAGGCCAGCCGCGGGCATGCGGCGGCCGATGCGATGCAGGCGCAAATCGTGAATACCTTGCGCCGATCACCCTCCTGAGGGATGGACGGCCGGCGCGGACGCAGCAGAATCCCACCCCACCCAAGAACAACAGGAGGGGTGAACGTGAAGAGATCGATGACAGCCCGCGTCGCGCGGGAGGTGTCCGGTGCTGCCGTGTTGATGGCATCGCTGGTGGCCTCGTTGATGGTGGCCCCGTCCGCCTCGGCGCAATCGCTGTACCGCTGCAAGTCGGGCAATTCGACCTACGTGTCCGACCGGCCGTGCACCACCGGTGCCGGCGCGTCGCTCGGCACCATCGGCCCGCAGGGCGGCAACAACAACACCTACCAGCAGCCGTCCTCGACCTACGTGCAACGGGCGCCGAAGACGGCCGAGCACGTCGGCTACCTGAGTTCGGCCTGTGCCGACATCGCCGAGGCCATCCGCACCGGCCCGTCGCGCGGCGTGCGCGGCGACGTGATCAGCGGCTTGCACGAGGAATACCGCCAGAAATGCGCCGACGACGATGCAGCAGCGCGGCAGCGGCTGGCCGAGGACRGGCGCAACGAGCGCGACGCCAGGCGCTCGGTGCAGACCGCGGCCCAGCAGCAACAGCAGCAGACGCGCATCGCGAGYGAGCAGTGCAACGAGCTGCTGCGCATCCTCGGGGCCAAGCGCCGGCAGACGGCGACGATGAACGACGGCGAGCGCGCCGACCTGCAGCGCTCGGAGACGAACTACGCGGAGCGCTGCAAGCACTGATCCGGCGGGCGCCGGACCGGCCCGGAACCTCAGGCCGCCAGCGGCTGGGCGCTCGGGTCGGCGGGTGCTGCGGGCAGTGCCGAGGGCCCGGCAGGCGCCGCCGCCGCGCCGGTGACGGCATCGCGCTGCAGCTCGCCGCCCAGCGCCTCGATCAGCGCGGGGATCAGCTGCTTCAGCTCGCCGGTGACCAGCGCGACATCGGCATCGAAGTGGTCTTCGTCCCGGGTGGCGGTGGACGTGCCTTCGAGCACCACGTCGAGCAGCTTGAGCTTCTTGATGGTCATCGCATCGCTCAGCACGAAGGACACGCGCGACGACCAGGTCATCGCGAGCGACGTGGGCAGCTTGCCCTGCACGATGTGCTGGCCGACCTCGTCGATGTCGAGCGTGTGGCGTGCGTACTTGACGGTGGCCTTCTCGCTGTCGGGCTGCTTCAGCTCGCATTCGCGGTCGACCGTGAACCCGGCCGGCGCTTCCTTGCTGGTCAGCCATTCGGCCATCGCGGTGGCGGGCGAGATCGCGCTTTGCGCGAGGCTCAGCCGGATGCCGCCGCCGAGCAGCTCGACCAGCATCGTGACGACACGGTCGGCCTTGGCGGTGCTGGCCGCGTCGATCACGACGAAGCCGGCGCGAACGTCGATCCACACCAGCGTGGCGGAACGCTTCGGGAAGGCGCGCGGCAGCAGGTCCTGCACGATCTCCTCCTTCAGCTCCTTGGCGATCTTGCCCTTCGGGCGGCGGCCGGTCTCGGCCTCGATGCGGTCGAGCCGGGCCTCGAGTTCGGCCTTGATCACCGAGGAGGGCACGGCCTTGCGCTCGACGCCCAGGCGCAGCACCAGCTGGCCGCCGATGTTCTCGATCAGCGCGCCCTCCTTGTCACCGCGCGGCTGCAGCCAGCCGGCGGATTCGGGTTGCGTGGCACCGCAGGCGGTGAAGCGGCTGCCGGCCAGGCGTTCTTCCACCTCTTCGAGGGGCGGCGGGTTCCATTGGTCGATGCGGTAGAGGAGCGCGTTCTTGAACATGGGCACAACGGGAGTGGGGCCCGGATTGTAGAAG
>NZ_JBFUGN010000957.1:0-2346 GCF_056402895.1 Rhizobacter sp. P3_B12
ACCGAGAGCCCACCGAGCCCCGAATCGAACACGCCGATGGGGTCGACGGCAGCGGATTCAGGGGGCTGTGGCTCGGGCATGGCGGCGCAGTCTAGCAACGCATTCGAAGCGAACGTCGCGCGGGTGACGCGAAAACCGCCCCGACCTGTGCGAGAATAAAAAAAGCACGATCGTTCTATTTCGATGCCGCAGCAGGGTCTCCCCCGGCGCCGCGCGCGGGGTGCCCGAGGCCCCGCCACTAGAATCGATCAACCCTTTCAGAGTCATCAGGAGCGTGCGAATGAAGGTATTGGTCGCGGTCAAGCGCGTTGTGGACTACAACGTCAAGGTGCGGGTCAAGAGCGATGGCAGTGGCGTGGACATCGCCAACGTCAAGATGAGCATGAAYCCGTTCGACGAGATTGCCGTCGAAGAAGCGGTTCGATTGAAGGAGAAGGGCGCGGTGACCGAGGTCATCGCCGTCTCGCTCGGCGTCACGCAGTGCCAGGAGACGCTGCGCACCGCGATGGCGATCGGCGCCGATCGCGCGATCCTCGTCGAGACCACCGAAGAGCTGCAGCCGCTGGCCGTCGCCAAGCTGCTGAAGGCACTGGTCGACAAGGAGCAGCCGGGGCTCGTGATCCTCGGCAAGCAGGCGATCGACGACGACTGCAACCAGACCGGGCAGATGCTGGCCGCGCTGGCCGACCTGCCGCAGGCCACCTTCGCGAGCAAAGTCGAGATCGCCGATGGCGCCGCCCTCGTCACGCGCGAGGTCGATGGCGGCCTCGAGACGCTGAAGGTCACGCTGCCGGCGGTCGTCACGACCGACTTGCGCCTGAACGAGCCGCGCTACGTGACGCTGCCCAACATCATGAAGGCGAAGAAGAAGACGCTCGAGGTGCTGAAGCCGTCCGACCTCGGTGTCGACGTGACGCCGCGCCTGAAGACCCTGAAGGTGAGCGAGCCGCCGAAGCGCAGCGCCGGCATCAAGGTGCCCGATGTCGCAACCCTCGTCTCGAAGCTCAAGACCGAAGCCAAGGTGATCTGACCATGACCGCACTCGTGATTGCTGAACACGACAACGCCTCGATCAAGGGCGCCACCCTCAACACCGTGACCGCGGCCGCCCAGTGCGGCGGCGAGGTGCACGTGCTCGTGGCCGGCAGCCATGCCGGTGCCGCCGCGCAGGCCGCCGCGCAGATCGCAGGCGTCACCAAGGTGCTGCATGYCGATGCCGCGTACTTCGAGCACGGCCTGGCCGAGAACGTCGCGGCCCAGGTGCTGGCGGTGGCCTCGGCCTACAGCCACATCGTGTTCCCGGCCACCGCCAGCGGCAAGAACATCGCGCCGCGCGTGGCCGCCAAGCTCGATGTTGCGCAGATCAGCGACGTGACCCAGGTCGTCAGCCCCGACACCTTCGAACGCCCGATCTACGCCGGCAACGCCATCGCCACGGTGCAGAGCGCCGACAAGGTGAAGGTGCTCACCGTGCGCACGACCGGCTTCGACCCGGCCGCCGCCAGCGGTGGCTCGGCAGCGGTGGAGAGCACGGCTGCCGTGGCCGACAGCGGCAAGAGCAGCTTCGTCGGCTCCGAGATCGCGAAGAACGACCGCCCCGAGCTGACCGCCGCGAAGATCATCGTCTCGGGCGGCCGCGCGCTCGGCTCCAGCGACAAGTTCAACGAGGTGCTGACGCCGCTGGCCGACAAGCTCGGCGCCGCGCTGGGCGCGAGCCGCGCCGCGGTGGATGCCGGCTACGCGCCGAACGACTGGCAGGTCGGCCAGACCGGCAAGATCGTCGCGCCGCAGCTGTACATCGCCGCCGGCATCTCGGGTGCGATCCAGCACCTGGCCGGCATGAAGGATTCGAAGGTGATCGTCGCGAGCAACAAGGACCCCGAAGCGCCGATCTTCAGCGTGGCCGACTACGGCCTCGAGGCCGATCTGTTCACGGCCGTGCCGGAGCTGGTGAAGGCCCTGTAAGACCCGGAGCCTGCGCCGCAAGCAGTGCCCCGCAAGCCCGTTGGCTCGATCGAATCAACGGGCTTTCTTTTTGCCTGAACGAGAACAAGGAGACAACGATGAGCTACATCGCCCCCGTCAAGGACATGCTGTTCTGCATGAAGGAACTGGCCGGCCTGGAGGCCGTGGCGCAACTGCCCGGCTTCGAGGACGCCGGGCTGGAGACGGCGCAGGCGGTGCTCGAGGAATGCGCGCGCTTCAACCAGGAGGTGCTCGCGCCGCTGAACTTCGAGGGCGACAAGAACCCGTCGTCGTGGAAGGATGGCAACGTCACCACCACGCCGGGCTTCAAGCAGGCCTTCCGCCAGTTCGCCGAGGGCGGCTGGCAGGGCTTGCAGCACC
>NZ_JBFUGN010000958.1:0-2344 GCF_056402895.1 Rhizobacter sp. P3_B12
TCCGGGTCGTCGGCGACCCCGGCGAGATCGACGCCGTGCCGTGGAACGCGCTGCTCGACGCGCAGCCGTCGGCCGCGCCGTTCATGCGCCACGAATACCTGGCGGCGCTGCATGCCTCGGCCAGCGCCGTCGCCGAGACCGGCTGGATGCCGCAGTTCCTGCTGATCGAGGACGGCAGCTCACTGATGGCCGCCTGCCCGCTCTACCTGAAGGACCACTCGTACGGCGAGTACGTGTTCGACTGGGCCTGGGCCGATGCCTACCAGCGCCACGGGCTGYGCTACTACCCGAAGCTGCTCGGCGCGGTGCCGTTCACGCCGGTGCCYGGCCCGCGGCTGATGGCACGCGACGACGGCGCACGCCGCGCGCTGCTGTCCGCGATGATGCGCATCGCGCACGACGCGAAGCTGTCGTCGGCCCACCTGCTGTTCCTCGACGAACGCGACCAGCAGGCCGCGCGCGACATGGGCTGGATGATGCGCAGCACCGTGCAGTTCCACTGGGTCAACCGCGAGCCGCAGCCGTATGACGGGTTCGCCGATTTCCTCGCCAGCCTGCAGCGCGAGAAGCGCAAGAAGATCCAGCAGGAGCGCCGCCGCGTCGCCGAGGCCGGCGTCAGCTTCRCGACGCATGCCGGCCGCGAGATCGACGACGACCTGTGGGATTTCTTCTACCGCTGCTACGTGCGCACCTACCGCGCCCACCACTCCACGCCCTACCTCACGCGCGACTTCTTCGCCCGCATGGCGCGCACGATGCCGGAGAACTGGGTGCTGTTCGTCGCGTGGAAAGACGGCGAGCGCATCGCGGTGTCGCTGATCGGCGTCGATGCGGCGCGCGGTGTCGCCTACGGCCGCTACTGGGGCGCGACCGAGCACATCTCCTGCCTGCATTTCGAGGCCTGCTACTACCAGCCGCTCGCGTGGTGCATCGAGCACGGTTTCCGCCGCTTCGAAGGCGGCGCGCAGGGCGAGCACAAGATGGCGCGCGGCCTGCTGCCGGTGCAGACCTGGTCGGCGCACTGGCTCGCGCACCCGCAGTTCGCCGAGGCGGTCGGCGATTTCCTCGCGCKCGAGGGCTCGGCGGTCGAGGGCTACCTCGACGAGCTGAACGAGCGCCTGCCGTTCAAGCAGGCGCCCGTCGCTTCACCCGACTGATCCACCCAGACTGATCAGGGCTTGAAGTCGCCGGCGAAGCCGCTGACGAACGCGTCCGGCTTCACATAGGTGCGCAGCGCGGCGTTCACCTGCTCCAGCGTCAGCTTCGACAAGGCGTCGTCGACGCGGGCCGACACGGCAAACGTGCGGCCCAGTTCCTCGTTGCTCGCGATGGCGCCGGCCAGGTTGCCGTCCTGCGCGCGCGACAGCCGGCGGAAGGCCAGCAGGCCGCGCTGGCCCTCGGCCAGTTCCTGCGCCGTGAAGCCCTCCTTCAGCGCGCGAGCCACTTCCTCCTTGAAGGCGGCTTCGACCTTGGGCTGGTTCTGCGGCGCGAAGATCGCACTCGCCTGCCATTCGGAATGCGGCTCCTGGTTGTTCCAGCTGATGCGGCTGCGCACGTCGTACGACAGGCCCTCGCTCTCGCGGATGCGCTTCCACAGCCGCGAGTTGCCGCCCGAACCGAGCAGGTAGTTGGCCATCATCAGCGACGGGTAGTCGGCATCGGTGTCCTGCAGCGGCACGCCCAGGCGCACCAGCATCGTCGCGTTCTGCTTGTCCGGCGTCGGCAGCACCACGCGCTGCGGCGGGATCGGCACCAGCGGCTGCAGCACGCGCGCATACGGCTCGCTGTTCTGCCAGCTGCCGAAGGCCGCCTGCAGTGCCGCCTTCACCGCCGGCACATCCATGTCGCCGGCCGCGCCGAACTCGGCGTGCGCCGCGCTGTAGAAGCGCTGGTGGAAGGCCTGCAGCTGCGCGAGCGTCAGGCCGTTCACGTCCTGCACCATCTCGTCGAAGCTGCGCACGTAGCGCACGTCGCCGCGCGGGTACGGGTTGCCGATGCGGCCGAGCGCGTTGTCGACCACGCTCTCGGGCTCCTTGCGCTGCTGCTCGATGGCGGCCAGCGTCTGGCGCTTCAGCTCGTCCAGCGCGTCGGCCGGCAGGCTGGCGTTGCGCAGCAGGTCGGCCACCAGCGCGATCGCCTGCGGCAGCGTCTCGCGGCGCGACAGCAGGCTGACGCTGACGCGCCCCGGGCCGGTGCTGACGCCCATCTCGGTTTTCAGCTCGTCGAGCCGGTCCTGCACCTGCTGGCGGGTCAGCGTCTTCGTGCCCTTGTCGAGCAGCGCCGCGGTGACGTCCGGCACGTCGTTCAGGCCGAGCAGGCTCTTCTCGGTGCCGAAGTGCAGCGT
>NZ_JBFUGN010000959.1:0-2335 GCF_056402895.1 Rhizobacter sp. P3_B12
GCAGCGCCTTCTGGGGCTGCTTCGCGTCCAGTGCTTCGGCGCCCGCGAGGCCGCCCACCACGCGCTCGGTGCGGTCGCGCACCTCTGCCTCGAACAACCCCTCCTTGGACCCGAAGTGGCTGTAGATGGTCATCTTCGAGACACCGGCGTCGGCGGCGATCGCGTCCACGCTGGATCGCTCCAGGCCGTGCGCATAGAAGTGCCGGCGCGCCGCATCCAGGATGCGGCGGTAGCGCTCGGGGTCTCGCGGCCTGCCGCGGCGTGGCGTCGGCGCGGCATCGTTCTCGGTTTCGTTCTGGGGCATCTTATTTAATGTACTTGAAAGTCCATTATGAGTGGGGTACATTTATTGGACTCAATCGTCCAGTAAATTAAGAACTTCATGACGCCCCCACTGCATCGCAGCCTCGACCCCGGCGCCCGGGCGATCCGCCCCGCGGCGTTGGCCGCGCTGGTGTTCTTGTCGGCCTGCTCGGTAGCGCCCGTGCAGCCCCCGTCGCCATCGGTGCCCCTGACCTCCGCCTTCGCGCATGGCGTGCCGGCGGCCGGTGCCGGCCAGACTCTCGACGGTGCCTGGTGGGCCGGCTATGGCGACCCGGCGCTGACGGCGCTGATCGACGAGGCCCTGGCCGCCAACCAGGATGTGGCCATCGCCCTGCAACGCGTCGCCCAGGCGCGCGCCGGCCGCGATGCCCAGGGCTCTCGCCTGTGGCCCACGGTGGGCCTGCAGGCGTCGGCCTCGCGCAGCGAAAGCGGCCTGCCCGATCCGGTCAAGCAGGGGCAGCCTGACACCCGCGCGCTTCGCGTCGGTGTCGACGTGGCGTGGGAGATCGACCTGGCCGGCGGTGTGCGCGCCGCACGCGATGCGGCGCAGGCTGATGCCGCTGCCGCCACCGCAGGCGTGGACGGCGCGCGCCTGCTGGTGGCCAGCGAGGTGGCGCGGCAGTACTTCGTGCTGCGCAGCGCTGAAGAGCAGCTGCGCATCGTGCAGGCCCTGGCCGCGGCCCAGCGCGAGACGGCCATCCGCGTGGGCAGCCGCCAGCGCGAAGGTGAGGCCAGTGCCTTCGATCTCGACCGCGCAGGTGCCGAAGCCGAGGCGCTCGACGCGCAGGTGCCTCCACTGCGGATGCTGGCCGGCGTCTCGCAGACCCGGCTGGCCGTGCTGCTGGGCCGCAACCCATCGGCACGCGTCGTCGACGACGGCGCAGCGTTCGTGTGGCCCGCGGTGCGCGACATCGGGACCGGCCAACCCAGCGACCTGCTGCGGCGCCGCCCCGACCTGGTCGCCGCCGAGGCGCGCGTCGCGGCCGAGACGCTGCGCGGCGCCGAGGCACGCGCGCAGTGGTGGCCCCAGCTGTTCCTGAGCGCCCTGTTCGGTCGCGAGGACCTGCGGCTGAACGCGCTGGATCTCGCGCCGGTGCATTTCTCGAACGTCGCGCTGGCGTTTGCCGCGCCGATCTTCAATGGCGGGCGCATCGACGCCGGCATCCGCGTGCAGTCGGCGCGGGCCGACGAGGCGCTGCTGGCCTGGCAGAAGGCGGTGCTGGTGGCCGTGCAGGAAGTCGAGGACAGCCTGCTGGTGCGCACCGAAGAGGCCGAGCGCGCCGCCGCGCTGAGCCGCACCGTCGACCACCGTCGCCGCTCGCTGCAGCGCGCCCAGTCGCTGCAACGCGAAGGCCAGATCGACCTGCTGGTGTTGCTGGACGTCCAGCGCTCCGTGCTGGCCAGCGAACTCGCCCTGTCGGGCAGCCGCCTTCAGCAGGTGCTGGCCGACGTCCAACTCTACAAGGCACTGGGCGGGGGCTTCGCGCCACCTCGGGCCGGTGTCGTCACGACTTCTCTTGCCGCAAGGACGCCCCGATGAACAGGATCTCCCCCGCCACGGCCCTCACGGTCATGGCCGCTGCCGGCGTGCTGCTGGCCGCCTGCAGCGAGCCCGGCGCGCCTGCCGCCATCGTCAAGCCGGTCTTCGTGACCACGGTGACGCAGACGGCGTCCGCGCAAACGCGCGCCTTCACCTCCGTGGTTCGAGCTCGTGTCGAGACGGACCTGGGTTTTCGCGCCGGCGGCAAGGTGGTCGAGCGACTGGTCGAGGTTGGTGATGTCGTGAAGGCCGGCCAGGCACTCGCTCGCCTCGACCCAGCCGACTATCAGTTGGGCGCGAGGGCCGCTGCCGACCAGGTGCAGGCTGCTTCCGTGGATGCGCAGCAGGCTGCGTCTGACGAGGCACGCATGCGCCGCCTGCTCGCCGACGGTTCGGTGGGCGCTGCCGATCATGAGCGCCAGAAGGCGCGTGCCGACGCGGCTGCGGCTCGCCTGGACCAGGCCCGCCGCC
>NZ_JBFUGN010000960.1:0-2335 GCF_056402895.1 Rhizobacter sp. P3_B12
GGCCAGCGCCAGCGCGCGGTCGATGCGCAGGCGCCGCAGCCGGGGTCGGCGCTGAACCGCTATCGCAGCTTCCTGAACTGGCGCGCGACGCAGCCCGCGCTGCGCCAGGGCGCGATGGCGCTGCTGCCGGCGCATGACCAGGTGGTCGCGTTCACGCGCGGCGACGGGGCCGGGCAGCTGCTGTGCGCGTTCAACCTGTCGGACCGGCCGGCGCACATGGCGCACGGGCTGCCCGGCAGTTGGACGGCGATCGACGGCCACGGCTTCGGCGGCCGCATCGATGGCGCCGAGATCGTGCTGGAGCCGCAGGAAGCCGTGTTCGCCCGGTCATGACTTGAAGGAATCCCCATGTCCCAGATCCAACTCCGCAAGGTCCGCAAGAGCTTCGCCAACGTCGCGATCCTCAACGATGTCGACCTGACCATCGCCCCCGGCGAGTTCTGCGTCTTCATCGGCCCGTCGGGCTGCGGCAAGTCGACGCTGCTGMRSCTGATCGCCGGGCTCGACGACGTGAGCGGCGGCGAGATCGTGATCGACGGCCGCGTCGTCAACGAGCTGCCGCCGGCGCAGCGCAACGTCGCGATGGTGTTCCAGAGCTATGCGCTGTACCCGCACATGTCGGTGCACGAGAACATGGCCTTCGGGTTGCGCCACCACAAGATGCCCGAGGCCGAGATCGAGCGCCGCGTCGCCGAGGCAGCCGCGATGCTGAAGCTCGAAGCGCTGCTCGAGCGCAAGCCGCGGCAGCTGTCCGGCGGCCAGCGCCAGCGCGTCGCGATCGGCCGCGCGATCGTGCGCCAGCCGAAGGTGTTCCTGTTCGACGAGCCGCTGTCCAACCTCGACGCGGCGCTGCGCATCAACACCCGCGTCGAGATCGCGCGGCTGCACCGCAAGCTCGGCAACGTCAGCATGGTCTACGTGACGCACGACCAGGTCGAGGCGATGACGCTGGCCGACAAGATCGTGCTGCTGCGCCCCGATGCCGCGGCCAAGGGGCAGCTGAGCGTCGCCCAGATCGGCCGCCCGCTCGACCTGTACCACCGGCCGCAGAACCGCTTCGTCGCCGGCTTCATCGGCTCGCCGGCCATGAACTTCCTGCCGGCGGTGGCGGTCTCGGGCGATGCGGCCCGGCTCGCCTGGCGGCTGCCGAACGGGCTGGCCGGCGCCGCCGCGGTCGACGCGGCGCGGGTCACCGCCGGCAGCGACCTGACGCTGGGCGTGCGCCCGGAGCACGTGCAGCTGGGCCACGGTGACGGTCACGGAGAGGGCCGCGGCCAGATCACCCACCTGGAGCACCTGGGCGAGTTCAGTTACGCCTATGTCACCTGGCATGACACCGAGCCGCCGCTGCTGGCCAAGGTGACCGACGAGTCACTGAAGCTCGGCGACACCGTCAGCTTCGAGCTGCCGGTGACGCAGCTGCATGCCTTCCTGCCGGATGGCGAGGCGCTGGTCCGCACCGCCGTCCACTGAAAAACCGGTCATGGTGCCGGTATCCAAACGTGAGCACGGTGAAAGGTGGCTTGTACGGAGCCCGGCGCGAGCGCTTCGGTGATGTAATCGGGTGCCGTTCTGGCAGGACCCCGGGTTTCATCGTCCATGCGTGTGGTAGCCGTCATCAATCGCAAGGGAGGCAGTGGCAAGAGCACGCTGGCAACCCACCTTGCCGGCTATTGCGCCCGCCAAGGGCTGAAGGTGATGCTCGGCGATGTCGACCGGCAGCAGTCGTCGCTCGCGTGGCTGAAGCGCCGCACCGAGCAGCCGGTGGCCCAGGGCGCCCCGGTGGTCGGTTGGGCCGTCGACCCGCGCAGCGTGCTGCGCCCGCCCAGCGGCATCAGCCACGTCGTGATCGACACCCCCGGCGGCCTGCGCGACAGCGAGCTGGCGCGGGTCGTGATGTATGCCGACATGATCGTGATGCCGGTGTGCCATTCGCTCTTCGACCGCGAATCCGCGGCTGCCTGCTACGAAGAACTGCGCACGCTGCCGCGCGTGGCCAGCGGCCGCTGCAAGGTGGCGATGGTCGGCATGCGGCTCGATGCGCGCACCAAGGCCGCCGAGCAGATGGTGGAGTGGGCGGCGCAGGCGAATTTCCCGTACCTCGGCGCGTTGCGCGAGACACAGGCCTACGTGCGCTGCGTCGAGCAGGGCGCGACGCTGTTCGACCTGCCGCCCGCCAAGGTCGAGGCCGACCTGGCGCAATGGAAGCCGATCCTCGCGTGGGTCGAGAAGGCCTGGCAGGAGGCGGCGAAGGCCGACGTGGTGGCCCGCGCCGCGGCGCGCATGACGGCCCTGCCGGGCGCGCCGCCGGCGGCGGCTCCGGCCGCAGCAGTGC
>NZ_JBFUGN010000961.1:0-2325 GCF_056402895.1 Rhizobacter sp. P3_B12
AGCTGATGGCGCGCGAACCCGTGTTCCGCGCGGCGCTCGACGCCTGCGACGAAGCGGCCCGGCCGTTCGCCGACTGGTCGATCGTCGAGCAGCTCGCCGCCGAGCCCGGCAGCCCTGCGTACCGCCTCGACCAGATCGACGTGATCCAGCCGGTGCTGGTCGCGCTCGCGTGGGCCTATGCCGCGCTGTGGCGCGCGCACGGCATCGAGCCCGACGCGGTGGTCGGCCACAGCATGGGCGAGGTCGCGGCCGCCGCGGTGGCCGGCGCGCTCAGCCTGCCGCAGGCGATGCGCATCATCTGCCGCCGCAGCGCGCTGATGCGCCGCACCAGCGGGCAGGGCGCGATGGCGCTGGTCGAACTGGGCATGGCCGAGGCGCAGGCCCGCATCGCCGGCCACGAGGAGCAGGTCGCGGTGGCCGTCAGCAACAGCCCGCGCTCCAGCGTGATCTCCGGCGACCCGGCCGTCGTGCAGGCGCTGATGGCCCAGCTGGAATCCGAAGGCGTGTTCTGCCGCCTGGTCAAGGTCGACGTGGCCTCGCACAGCCCGCAGATGGCGCCGCTCGCGGCCGAACTCGCCGCCGAGCTGCACGACCTGCAACCCCAGGCCACGCGCGCCGCGCTGTACTCGACGGTGCTGGCGCGCCGCGCCGAAGGCGCCGAGCTGACGGGCCGCTACTGGGCCGACAACCTGCGCCAGCCGGTGCGCTTCGGCGCGACGGTGCAGCAGCTGCTGGCCGACGGCATCACGGTGTTCGTCGAGCTCGGGCCGCACCCGGTGCTGCTGCCGTCGGTGCAGCAGACGGCGCAGGCCGGCGGGCACGAGGTCACGACGATCGCCTGCGCACGCCGCGACGAACCCGAGCTGCCGGCCCTGCGTGCCGCGCTCGGTGCGCTGCACTGTGCCGGCGGCGTGCTCGACTGGTCACGCATGCTGCCGCGCGGCCGCACGCTGACACTGCCGACCTACCCGTGGCAGCGCGAACGCCACTGGATCGCCGCGGCCGACATCGCCCCGGCCGGCGTGCAGGGTCATGGCCCGGTGGTCGACAGCCGCCATCCGGTGCTCGGTGCCGGCATCGCGCTGGCCGGCATGCCGGCGGGCGCGCTGTGGAATGTCTCGATCGACCCGGGCCGCGTGCCGGCCTGGTTCGCGCATGCGCTGCATGGCAGCGCGGTGCTGCCGGCGTCGGCGTGGCTGGAGCTGTCGCTGGCTGCCGTGCAGGCGCTCGYGCCGGGCGCCGGTGTGCAAGGCCTGCGCTTCGATCGCGCGCTGCACCTGCAGCCCGATGCCGCAAGCGCGCTGCAGGTGCAGGCCGTGGCCGGCGCGGACGACGTGCTGGGCTTGAGCTTCCAGACCCGCGGCGACGGCGCGTGGACGCTGCACGCACAGGCCCACGTCGCGCCGATGACTGCGGTCGCGCACGACACCACCGCGCCGGCGCGCCTGCGCACGCAACCCGCAGTCAGCGCCGCGGATTTCTACGCACGCCTCGATGCCGCTGGCGCGAAATTCGGCCCCACGCTTCACGGCATCGCGCAGGCCTGGTTCGTGCCCGCCGAAGCGCTGGCCCAGCTGGCGCCGATGGCCGACGAGCGCTTCGCCATCCCGCCCGCCGCGCTCGACGCCTGCTTCCAGCTGATGGTGACGCTGGCCCCGCCCGGCGCGCTGTGGCTGCCGACGCGGCTCGATGGCGCGCGTTGGCTGCGCCCGCTGACCGGACCCGGCTGGATCCATGCCCGCGCGACCGCGCCGCAAGGCGATGGCGAGCCGGTGCGCGTCGATGCGCTGCTGTTCGACGAGCAAGGCCCGGTGCTGCAGCTCGACGGCCTGGTGCTCGAGCGCCTGGGCGCCACGGCCCGTGCCGATGCGGCCGATGCGTTCTACGCGTTGGCTGATGCCGAGGCAACGCTGACACCGAAACCGCAGGCCCGCGAATGGGCCGTGATCGGCGACCGCGGCGGCCTCGGGCAGGCGCTGCAGCAGCGCGGCGCGACCGTCCATCGGCTCGCCGATGCGGCGGCGCTGGCTGGCCTCGCGCCGTCGGTCCGCCTCGATGTCGTCGACCTGCGGCCGCTCGATCTGCAGTCAGTCGGCGACGTGCCCGCGCTGCACGCCCTCGTGCAGGACGCGCAGGCCGTGATCCGCCTGCATGCCGGCATCGACGTGCGGCTGTGGCTCGTGACGGCTGGCTCGCTGGCGCAGGCGCCGTTGTCGGGCCTGGCCGCGACGCTGGCCGCGGAGCACGGCGACCGCTTCGGCGGGCTGGTCGAACTCGATGGCGGGCTCGAGGCCGTGATCGACGCGGTGCAGGCCGATGCCGGTT
>NZ_JBFUGN010000962.1:0-2323 GCF_056402895.1 Rhizobacter sp. P3_B12
TGCTGGTGCTGTGGGTGGCGGCGATCTTCCTGTACCAGGCGGTGCGTGGGCTGTGGGGCGTGCGCGCACCGGCACCGCTCGCACCGCGGCGCGACAAGCGCTTCGGCGTGCTGGTGCCGGCGCACAACGAAGAAGGTGTGCTCGGGCCGCTGTTCGCATCGCTCGCGCGCGTGGACTTCCCGCGCGAGCAGTTGGCGATCCTGTTCGTGGCCGACCACTGCAGCGATGCGACGGTGGCCGAGATCCGCGCCGCCGGCTTCGACTGCCTGGATCGGCAGAGCGGTGCGCGCGGCAAGACGGCAAGCCTCGCCGAGGGCATCACGGCACTGGAGGCGACGCATGGCGAGGCACTCGACGCAGTCGCGTTCTTCGATGCGGACAATCTCGTCGACCCGCAGTTCTTCCAGCAGGCGGCAGCCGGCTTGCATGAAGGCCACGCGGTGCTGCAGGGCCGGGTCGGCGTGCACAACTGGCAGGCGACGCTGTTCTCGCGGCTGAACTACATGAACGCGGTGGTGGAGAACCGGCTGGAGGAACTGGCGCGCAGCCAGGCTGGCTGGAGCTGCAACCTGCGCGGCCACGGCATGGTGTTCCGGCGCGACGTGCTGCAGCGCATGCCCTGGCATTCGGACACGATGGTCGAGGACCAGGAGATGCTGGTGAAGCTGGTGTGCAGCGGCCAGCGGGTGCACTGGCTGGAGCATGCGCGCGCGTCGAGCGTGATCCCCGAGACGGCAAAGGAAGCGGCCGCGCAGCGCAGGCGCTGGGCGGGTGGGCGATCAGCGATCGTCGGGCGCAGCGTGCGGGCGCTGTGGGCGCGCTTCCGTGCAAGCGGCGATGGTGCGGCGCTGAACCTGCTGATCGACTTCCTGCTGCCCTCGCACGCGGTGCAGCTGAGCCTGCTGTTCGTCGCGATCGTCGTGGCGGCGGCCGTCTGCGGGCTCGCTTCGTGGCAGTTCGTGCTGGCCTTTGCGCTGCTGCCGGCCTACCTGCTGTACTTCATCGCCGGCAACCTGCTGAGCGGCGTGCCGGTGAAGACCTTCCTCGATATCCTGTGGGCGCCGGCGTTCATCGCATGGCGCACCTGGATCTACCTGTCGAGCTTGAGCGGGGTCAAGCGCTGGCGGTGAGCTGGTGCTGCGTGCGAACCGACGATTCTGCCGGCTGCGCGCAACGCCTGCGCACTCACTTCGGATCGCCGGATTCCTGCGCCAGGGTGCTTCCCATCACCCTGGCTTCGCTCCAGCGCGTTGATGTGGAGGGTTCCAGATTCGATGCTGTCAGACGCCTCTCGTGCAGCTTGATGCAAATGCCATTGTTTTCGATGAGCTCGCCCATCACCTTGCGCACGATCTCCAGGGCCTTTGTGATGAGGGTCAACACATTGGGGTTCTTGCCCTTTGCGAGGAGATTGGCCACGGCCGAGCACTGAAAGGATTCGCCCGGGCGGCTTGCCAGGATGAGCATGATCAGCAGCGCTTGCCGGCGGATCGTGCCGTGCATTTGATCGCCATAGGTGAACTCGCCGCTCAGCGCATTCAGCACACGGCCATCGCCGAACGTCAAGGTTGCGGATCTGTCGAGAAAATCGGCCAACGTGCTGTCCGCCGTTTCGTCGATGCCTCTCGAGCGCAGGAGGTGCGCCTTCTCCTCAGGGCTGCACGACTTCACCAGTTGACAGTAGCCGGGGTGCCCCTCGCAGGCGCAGACGACCCCGCCCGTCAACGCGTTGTTGAACTCGTGGATCAACGCTCTTGCCCTGCGCAGCTCCAGGTGTGATTTGGAACGTATCTTGACTCTTGTGAGCACCATCAACTCCACGATGCTGCAGACACCATCGGGCTTGATCGCAAAGAGTTGCAGCAGCCTGTGCGGCATGCCTTGCGCCTCGCCCTGCAGGCTCATCTCGTGCTGGCCAATGCGCCAAGTCAAGGAATTCGCGGACGGGAGATTCACGGATTGGCGATTGCTCACCTGGGCCGCTGCTCGTTGACGCTCGAGGGAGATGCGCTCCCTCAATGGCAGTTCGAAATGGCCGGGCGACGGCGACAGTTGATCCGTTCGATGCACCTCCATGCTTTCCGGCCGCTGCCGCGAGCTTGACTTCAAAAACTCACGGCCAATGACCACTCCAGTGGCACCAAGCTCGATGACGCCTCGGATCTCATTGCGAGCACCCTTAACCGCTGAATTCAAGCGATAGGCCCTTTGATCATCGGAGCCTCCCTTTCCAGACAGGATGTTGTCCATGTCAGAGATGCTGAAGACCGTGCCCGGCAAGCTCGCGCAGACCAGAATCAGCAGCACGGCTTGCGCTCGTATC
>NZ_JBFUGN010000963.1:0-2323 GCF_056402895.1 Rhizobacter sp. P3_B12
GCGCCGGCCCGAGCGTCAGGCCGCGCCGGCCCGAGCGTCAGGCCGAACCTGGCCCACGGCGGCAGCGTCTCGATCAGCCCGGCCGAGGCGCTCACCGCGTACGACGTGGCCCACAGGCTCACGCCCAGCAGCGGCGGGCCGAACGCGATCATCAGCAGGTACATGCCGACGCGCTTCAGGAACGGCCGGTTCTTCTTCACCTTCCAGATCTGGTTCAGCGCGTTCTCGACGGTCAGCAGCAGCGCCACCGCGGTGACCACCAGGAACAGCGAGCCGACCAGCGTCAGCCCGTTCGCGTTGGTCGCGAACTGCGCCAGGTAGCGCAGCACGGTGCGCGAGATCTCCTCGGGCAGCAGGCTGCGCAGCAGGTGCTCCTCGATCGCGTCCTCGAGCCGCTTGAACATCGGAAAGCGCGTGAAGAGCGCAAAGCACACCGCGAGAAACGGCACCACCGACAGCACCGTCGTGAAGGTGAGGCTGCCGGCGATCTGCGGCAAGCGCTCGGCCCGGGCGCGCTGGATCGTGAGTCGGGTGAGGTGGATCATCGGGCGGCCATTCTGCCCTTGAGAGACCGCTTCCCGGGTTGCACCCGGGCTACGAATGCCGTAGCCCGGATGCAGCGCAGCGAAATCCGGGAATGCTGCGCAACTCGCTCAGGTCGCTCAGGTCGCTCAGGCTGCCACCGGCGTGCGGATCAGGTGATCGAACGCCGACAGCGCCGCCTTCGCCCCATCGCCCGCGGCGATGATGATCTGCTTGAACGGCACCGTCGTCGCATCTCCGGCCGCGAACACGCCCGGCTGGTTCGTCGCGCCGCGCGCGTCGACGATGATCTCGCCGTACTTGCTCAGCTCCAGCGTGCCCTTCAGGAACTCGGTGTTGGGCACCAGGCCGATCTGCACGAACACGCCGGCCAGCTCCACGCGGTGCTCGGTGCCCGTCGCGCGGTCCTTGAAGACCAGGCCGTTCACCTTCTGCCCGTCGCCGGTGATCTCGGTCGTCTGCGCGTTGGTGTGCACCGTCACGTTCGGCAGGCTGTGCAGCTTCTTCACGAGCACTGCATCGGCCTTCAGCGTGTCGGCGAACTCCACCACGGTGACGTGCGCCACCAGGCCAGCCAGGTCGATCGCCGCCTCGACGCCCGAGTTGCCGCCACCGATCACCGCCACCGGCTTGCCCTTGAACAGCGGGCCGTCGCAGTGCGGGCAGTACGCCACGCCCTTGTTCTTGTACTCGGCCTCGCCGGGCACGTTCACATTGCGCCAGCGCGCGCCGGTCGACAGGATCACGCTGCGGCTCTTCAGCGCGGCGCCGTTCTCCAGCGTCACGGTGATCTCGCCGCCCGGCTGCGCGGCCGGCTCCAGCGCCGCGACGCGCTGGCCGTTCATGATGTCCACCTCGTAGACGCGCGCATGCGCTTCCAGCGCGGCCGCGAACTTCGGGCCTTGCGTCTCGAGGATCGACACGTAGTTCTCGATGCCCAGCGTGTCGAGCGTCTGGCCGCCGAAGCGCTCGGCGACGATGCCGGTGCGGATGCCCTTGCGCGCCGCATACACGGCCGCCGCCGCGCCGGCGGGGCCACCGCCGACGATCAGCACGTCGAACGCATCCTTCTGGCCCCGCTTGGCCGCCACGCGTGCCGCAGCACCGGTGTCGACCTTGGTCAGGATCTCCGAGACCTCCATGCGGCCCGAGCCGAACACCTCGCCGTTCAGGTAGACGGTGGGCACGGCCATGATCTGGCGGCCTTCCACTTCACCCTGGAACAGCCCGCCGTCGATCGCGACGTGCTTGATGCGCGGGTTCAGCACCGCCATCAGGTTCAGCGCCTGCACGACGTCGGGGCAGTTGTGGCAGGTCAGCGACATGTAGGTCTCGAACACGAAGTCGCCGCCATCCTCGCGGGTCAGCGACTTGATCTGCTCGATCACCTCGGCCTCGACCTTCGGCGGGTGGCCACCGGCCTGCAGCAGCGCCAGCACCAGCGAGGTGAACTCATGGCCCATCGGGATCGCGGCGAAGCGCACGCCCATCCCGGCACCGGCACGGCTGATGTTGAACGACGGTCGACGCGTGTCGGTGCCGTCCAGGCGCAGGCTCACCAGCTCGCTCAGGCCGGCGATCTCTTCGAGCAGCTCGCGCATCTCGCCCGAGGCGGGGCGGTCATCGAGCGACGCCACCAGTTCAACCGGCTGCGTCAGGCGTTGCAGGTAGCCCTTGAGCTGGGCCTGGAGGGTGGCGTCCAACATGGTGATCGTCCTTTGTGTTTGGTGTTATTCGGGTAGAGCTCCGCCCAGGACCCCGCCCGAAGGCGGGGCCGCAG
>NZ_JBFUGN010000964.1:0-2321 GCF_056402895.1 Rhizobacter sp. P3_B12
GGCCGAGACGATCAATGGCCTCTAGGCCGAGACGATCAATGGCCTCTACAAAGCCGAATTGATCCATCGCCGTGCGCCTTGGAAGACCAAGGAGTCCTTGGAGCTGGCGACGCTTGAATGGGTGTCCTGGTTCAACCACCACCGCCTGCTGGAGCCCATCGGCTACATCCCACCCGCCGAGGCTGAGGCAAACTACTACCGGCAACTCGCCGAGCAGGCCGCCACGCCGGCCTGACTTAAACCAACCGGCCTCCACGGAACCCGGGGCGATTCACTCCACGTCCAGATTTGCTGGCGCCGCCAGCCCGGGGATGGTCGACAAGTCTCCGCCGCCCAGCTCATGATGAAGATCAAGAACGATGACTGGGACGGTTCCATCAGGGACAAGGTAGCTCGAACTGCCAGTCATGGGGCGACGCATGCGCTGCTAGTTCAGGCAGTCGGTTCGGAAATTCTGCATGCGGCTCGCATTCCCCTCGACGCCATCCTTCCGATCTGGAAGCAACAACGAGCCATCAGTGACCGCTTGATCGCCCGCGGAGCCCTTCGTCGACAGAGAAAGAAYCATGCGGCGAACGGCAACAGTCCAACCATCTGGCTTCAAGACGATCGCAACCCGCTTGCGCATCAAGTTCCTGACGCCCTGTGGAACTTCATAGGTGTTGTCAACGTCGTGGCTTTGCCAGATTTCAGCCCGCTCGACGCGCTAGCGGTCGACGACACGTTTGACGACATCGCTGCCGACTACTCGCAGCTCGGCTCAGACGGCGCGCCGAAGTCTCGTGTGCCTCGGTCGTCAGTCAAGCGCGATCAACGCGTTCGCGAAGAGGTGTTGAAGCGCTGCGAGGGTCGGTGTGAACGCACTGGTTGCAGGAACGCTCGCCCTTGGTCCGGCTTCTTCGATGTGCATCACATCCTGGGGGTCGAGACAAGCGACCGTGTCTGGAACTGCGTCGCGCTGTGCCCGAACTGTCATCGAGAGGCACACTTCTCGCCTGACCAGCAGGCCATCAATCGCAGCCTCCTCAAGTACGCAAGCAAGTTCAGGTGAGGCATGGACTCAGGCAACGTATCAGCCATCATCAGCGCAGGCTCAGGGCTTCTGGGCGTTGCCATCGGAGCCCTACTGACCTACCTCCGCGAGCTTCGCGTGGAAGAGGTCAAGGACAAGAGGGACACGTCGTACCTCGCGATCCTCGTCGTCTCTCACCTTGACCGCTTCGCCAACGGCTGTATGCACGTCGCCTACGACGACGGCACGTCCGAGGGACGGCCCGCAGGCACTGATAGCATTTATCACACTCCGACTGTTAAGGCTCCGGAGTTCGCCCCCCTGGACATCGCGGTCGAGTGGCGGGTACTTCCGCGCAAGCTGATGTACGACATCCTGGAAATTCCTGCCAAGCAGGAACATTTGGAAAACCAGCTCGACGGCGTGCGGGAGTTCGACGACCCGCCCGACTACACGGAGTTCTTCTGGCGACGCCGTCGGGACTACGCTGGGCTTGGCCTTCAGGTGTCGGCTGTCGCAAAGCGGCTACGTGAGTTTGCCGAGTTGCAAATCGAGGAAGCCAAGCCAGGTGAATGGAACCGCGATGTCGGCATGCAAGAGGCCATCCATAAGATCGACAAGGACCGCGCTGAGTACGAACGTCGACAAGCCTTGTACCGCGCGCAGAACCCGTTGCCGGACCCTCCACCAATCGGCGCGTAGCGATGGGTCTGCTCGTGTTCATCGGCCTCAACGTCTTGCTTGTCATGGGCATCTCGGCCTGGGAGAACCACTTCTACCGAAAGATGTACTTCAGGGACAAGTGACGAGCCACTCAGATCAACTTCCCAAGGGTGGATTCGTCGGCCGAACCTGGCCAACACTATTCCCCTCGCCAACACACCAAACCCGTGCCGAAGATCGAAACGGGATCAACTTGCGCATGAATCACGCCACCCAGATCTGCGCGCCGTTCGTGACGCAGCTAGGAGAATTCGTCGACGACTGGATGTTCAAGCGCACTAGGGATGAGCTGATCAATTCAATGTCTGGAGCCGACAGCTTCTCTGCGAATGCAYTGCACCGCGGCGAGCGCACGTTTGCGTGGATTTCGAATGATTGGCGAGCTCGTCTTAACCTCCAGAGCAGCGGCATCTAGGCGATCATGAGGTTGGCCAGCGCGAACAGGCTGAGGTTGGCCAGCGCGAACAGGCTGTACATGCGCGCCCCGTTCTTGGCCAGCCCGCGATAGCTGACCTTCTTGTGGCCGAACAGGTTCTTGATGATGTGGAACGGGTGCTCCACCCGCGCCCGGATCTGCGCCTTCTTG
>NZ_JBFUGN010000965.1:0-2313 GCF_056402895.1 Rhizobacter sp. P3_B12
TGCCTCTCACCTTTACCGTCACGGAAGGCGTCCTTCCCAAGGGCGCCGAAAAGGCCACGTTCGCTCGCTTGTCCGACGCCATGCTCAAATGGCACGGCCTCACCGGGAACAAGGTCATGACGCCCAACGTCATCGGCTCCATCAACGTGGTGCCTCAAGAGCACACCTTCTCTGGATCCAAGGAGGCACGGGTCGCCTTCATTGAATGGAAGGTTCCGTCGTTTGCCTTCGCAACCCGCGAGATTCAGATGGGCTACGTGGAGGAAGCCACTCAGATCGTCCATGAGGCCTCGGGCGGCAGGCTGGCAAAGGAATTCATCTGGGTCAACGTTGTGCACGCAGTTGACGGCGCATGGGGGACCGCCGGAAAAGCGATGACAAACGCCGAGCTCGGCAAGGCCGCTTCGAACGGCTGACTCGGACAGCGGCGCAAATCCCGCCTTGCAAATCCGGAGTGCCCCGCAACTCTGCAGCCGCACGAGTACGAGAAGCTTGGCGCGGCTGCCCAAGAACCCCGGCGTTGAAGGCACATAACGATCGTTTCTCCAACGCGTAAAATGAGGGCCCGCCGACCGAGAGGAAGCCCATGTCGAGAGCCGAGCAAAAGGTGCTGACACGAAGACGCATCGTGGATGCCGCAGCGCGCGGCTTTCGTCGCAACGGCTTCGGCGGCATCGGAGTCGACGGCTTGGCGAAAGAGGCGGGGGTCACCTCGGGCGCGTTTTACGTGCACTTCGATTCGAAGTCGTCGGCTTTTCGCGAGGCGGTCACCCAGGGCATGAAGGAACTCAAGGAGGGCGTGCTCCACTTCCAAGCCACGCATGCGAAAGCATGGTGGCCCGAGTTCGTCAGGTTCTACCTTGGATTCAAACGCACTTGCGACCTTTCCGAAAGCTGCACGCTGCAGAGTCTTTCGCCCGAGGTGGCTCGCTCGGATGATGCGTCGCGCGCCGCCTTCGAAGCAGGCCTGCACGAGGTGGCCGAGGCCATTGTCGCGGGGCCACGTTCTCCAGGGGTTCCGCGAGATTCAGCCTCGGCTTGCGCTGCTTTGGCTGCATTGGTGGGCGCCGTGACCCTCAGCCGGGCCGTCCACAGTGCCGCCGTATCCAGGCAGATTGCCGAGTCGACCGGACGAACGCTGCTCGGGTCTCATTGGTCGGAGCCATGAAGTCGGCCGAACCCCTGTATCAGCCGGCTGCCGGGATGAGGCCAGCGTCGCGCATGACGGCCTGCTCATCCTCGTGCGAAATCCAGAATGCGGCTTTGGGGCCGGACCCGGGGTCTTTCTCGAATGTCATCTGCCAGTGAATCTTTGCCATCGTGTACCTCCCGTCGAGCGGTGTGGCATCAATGTTCAGCACTTTGGCTCGCCGGAACCCGATCTGCTCGAAGAAGGCTTTTCGCTGGGAGAAGGAGGCCTTGAGGCTGTCATCATTCTTGCCGCACGAAACACCATGCGGATCGCCCGCCATGAACTCGGCCATGTAGAGAGAGCTCATCCACTCCGGGTCGAAGCTGTTGGCGCCTTCCTCATAGCGTGCAAAGAACCTTCGAACGTTATCCATGAGGTCATTCTCCGAGCGCGAGGACGAGCCACGGGACACCAAAGCGGTCAGTCACCATGCCGAACAGGGCCGCCCAATCGACTGGTGCAAGAGGTGCCGTCACTTTTCCGCCCTCCGACAGGCCAGCAAAAATGCGACGGGCCTCCGCCGCGCCGGGGCTGTGCAGCGCGACGTTGAAGCCCTGCATGGATACGGCCTGGCCTTCTGGCAGATCGTTTCCGAGGATGGCTTGATCGCCAACTCGAAGTTCAGCGAACCGGACCTTGTCTGCGGCTGCCGCGGTAGACCCGGGCGGCAACGCATTGCCCTCGTTGCCTCCAAAGAAGTTCATCACGGTGACTTCGCCGCCGAGCAATCGCGCGTAGTGCTGTCTTACACAAGTCAGACCGGCAGCTGCACCTCGCCGACCATCTCACGCAACACCATGAACAGCCGCGCGCCGTAGAACCCGTCGCAACGCGTCCATTCGCACGACGTCAGCGCACTCACGCCCGCCAGCCACGGCTCGTTGTCCTTCAAGGCCTCGAAAATGAACTCGCCATTCACGTGCCCCACGTAGAAGCGGAACCAGTGCAGGTCGGGCTCGAGGGGCTCGCTCCGGATTGCCGTCTCCAGGACGGGCATCAAGCCTGCCGGAATCGACGGCGTGATGCCAGCCGAACTTCGAGTGCCGACGTTGCCGATGAATGCGCTGAACCGTCGCCCCGCGACGGTCCACACCTCGGTCAGGACCTGCTCGGGATCATGG
>NZ_JBFUGN010000966.1:0-2308 GCF_056402895.1 Rhizobacter sp. P3_B12
GGCCTACCAGGTGTGGCTCAACCAGGACCTGCGCGAGCTCGGCTGGACGCTGACCGGCCCCGACGGCCAGCAGCCGGTGCTCAGTTCGTTCAGCGAGCCCTTCGACACCTGGGCGCCGATGGACCAGCTGCTGTGCCGCGAAGCCTGGCCGCCGGCGATCGCGCCGAAGAACGTCTCGTACTTCTGCAGTGCGTTGCCGATCTCAAGCTACCCGCCGTACAGCGACCATGCGTTCCCGAAGCGCATGGCCGAGCAGGTCAGGCAAGGCGCGATCGAGCAGCTGCAGCGGCGCATCGGCACGCTGTGGCCGAAGGCCGTGACGGCGGAAGGCTTCCGCTGGCCGCTGCTGGTCGACCCGAGCGATGCCCGCGGACCGGCGCGATTCGACAGCCAGTACTGGCGCGCCAACGTCGACCCGTCGGAGCGCTACGTGCTGTCGGTGGTCGGCAGCAGCCAGCACCGGCTCGCGACCGACGGCACCGGGTTCTCGAACCTGTTCGTCACCGGCGACTGGATCCGCACCGGGCTGAACGCCGGTTGCGTCGAGGCGGCGACGATGGCCGGCATGCAGACGGCGCGCGCCATCTGCGGTCACCCGGCGCTGATCGTCGGCGAGCGCGACGTTTAAGAAGCCTTCAGGCTGCGGCTGATTCCTGTTGTTACAGTCGACGACCTCATGAAATTCCCGACGTTCGTGGCCTGGATCGCCGGCCTGCTGTTGTGGCTGACGGCGGGGCCGGCGTTCGCGCAATCGACGTTGTCGCCAACCGAGCCACTGGAGCTCACGCGCGGCGGGCAGTTCTACCTCGCCGAGGCCAACGAGGAGCCGCCCGATGTCGACCGGCTGGCCGACTGGCTGGCACGCAAGACGCCGGTGGCRCATGTCTCGCTGCTCGGCGGGCGCTACTGGTTCCATGCCACGGTGCGCAACGACTCACCCGCGACGCAGTGGGTGATCGACCCGCATGCGAGCCTGATGGAGCACATCGGCGGCTGGATCTACGTCGGCGGCCAGCCGCCGCAGACCTTCGTGACCGGCTACCACGCCGACACGCCCTACATGCTGCACTACGGCAGCGACATCACGCTGCCGCGCGGCAGCTCGGCGCACGTGCTGCTGCGCATCGACAGCCGCTACTTCGCGCGGCTGCCCGGCATYGACATCCAGACCAAGGCCGAGTACCGCCGCACCGTGATCTCGGAGAACGTACTGGCGCTGTTCGCGCTCGGCGCGTTGCTGACGCTCGCGCTCTACAACCTCTTCATGTTCCTCGGCACGCGCGACAAGGCGCTGCTGTACTACGCGCTGTACCTGCTGGCGGCCACCGCCGGCTGGGGGTTGACCTTCCACATCCCGGCGCAGTGGCTGGGCTGGCACGGGCTGCAGTGGCACTACCTGCCGTTCTTCCTGATGGTGGTGTTCAACACCCTCTTCTACATCGAGTTCCTGCAGCTGCGCGAGGCCAACCCGAGGCTGGCCTGGGCGGGCTATGCGAACCTGGTGCTGGCGCTGGTGCTGCTGCCGGCCTGCTTCATCGCGATGTCGTGGGCGCACACGCTGGCGACGATCGTGATCTCGATCTCGCTGACGCTCGCGCTCATCGCCGGGCTCGTGCGGCTGTGGGCGGGCTACCTGCCGGCGCGCTACTTCCTCGCGGCCTTCCTCGCGCTGCTGCTGCCGGCGCTGGTGATCCTGCCGGCCAACCTCGGCCTGAGCCAGGACATGGTGCGCAACCCGGAGCTGATCGCGCTGCTGGGCAGCACGGCCGACGCGATCCTGCTGGCCTTCGCGCTGGCCGACAAGATCCGGCTGCTCGCGCTCGAGAAGGACGGCTACATGGTGCAGCTGCACCGCGCGCTCGACCAGGCCAGCACCGATTCGCTGACCGGCATCGGCAACCGCCATGCGTTCGACCGCACGCTGTCGAGGCTGACCGCCGCCGACTCGTCGGCCGGGCTGATGCTGGTGATGATCGACCTCGACGGCCTGAAGCGCATCAACGACGAGCGCGGCCATGCGCACGGTGACGCGCTGCTGTGCGAGTTCTCGCGCCAGCTGCAGACGCTGCACGACCGAGAGATGACGGTGTTCCGGCTCGGCGGCGACGAGTTCGCGGTGCTCGGCGACATGCGCCACGAAGACGAGACACGGCGCGACATGCGGCGCTTCGAGGAGCGGCTGCACGCCGCCGGCTTCGAGGGCTGCGGCATCAGCTTCGGCATCGCGTTCGGCTCGGAGATCACGTCCAGCAGCCAGCTGCTGATCCATGCCGACGCGCGCATGTACCGCCACAAGTCGACCAAGCGC
>NZ_JBFUGN010000967.1:0-2308 GCF_056402895.1 Rhizobacter sp. P3_B12
GTCGGCGGGGGCGGGGGTTCGGGCACCGCGGCCGCGAGCGGCACGCAGCTGCTGGGCAACCTGGTCGAGGCGGCACCGGGCCGGCAGCTCGCGGTGGCCTCGCGCTACAACATCCTGCCGGCGATCGACGTGTACGTCGGCGTGCAGGKCACCGACCTGGCGAGTGTCGCCGGCAAGGTGCAGGCGCTGGTCGACGAGATCCGCCCGAAGCTGCCGCGCGGCAGCCAGCTGGTGCTGCGCGGCCAGGTGCAGACGATGCAGGCCTCGTTCATCGGGCTGGGCGTGGGCCTCGCGATGGCGATCGTGCTGGTGTACCTGCTGATCGTCGTCAATTTCCAGAGCTGGATCGATGCGCTGATCATCGTCGCCGCGCTGCCGGCGGCGCTGGCCGGCATCGCGTGGATGCTGTTCATCACCGGCACCACGCTGAGCGTGCCGGCGCTCACCGGCGCGATCATGACGATGGGCGTGGCCACCGCGAACAGCATCCTGCTGGTGTCGTTCGCGCGGCAGCGCCAGCAGGAGGGCGTGCCGGCGCTGTCGGCCGCGCTCGAAGCCGGCGCCACGCGGATCCGCCCGGTGCTGATGACGGCGCTCGCGATGATCATCGGCATGATCCCGATGGCGCTCGGCCTGGGCGAAGGCGCCGAGCAGAACGCGCCGCTCGGCCGCGCGGTGATCGGCGGGCTGCTGTTCGCGACCGTCTCGACCCTCTATTTCGTGCCGGTGGTGTTCGCCGGCGTGCACCGCTGGCTGGCGCACCGCCATGCCGCGCGCGGCGACCACATCCCACCGGCGGCCGCGTTGCCGCCGGCCRCCAGCCTCCAGGAGACCTGACCCCATGACCGAGCAGCGCCACGCGGCACTGGGCATCCACGCCGCCGATCCGAACGATCCCGAGCACGCCCTGCACCTGGCCGATCCGCTGGAGCGCCGCGCCGTCGCGCGCCGCATGCGCTGGGTCGCGCTCGCGGTGCTGCTGCTGCTGGCGCTGGGCGCCGGCCGCACCGTGATCAGCCGCATGGGCACCGCAAAGGCGCTGGAGGCGGGCACGGCCGAGCGCGCGAAGCAGTACGTGAAGACCGCGCTGCCGAAGACCGCCGATGCCGGCCAGACGCTCGCGCTGCCCGGTACGCTGCAAGGCTTCGTGCAATCGCCGATCGCCGCGCGCGCCACCGGCTACCTGCGGCGCTGGACCAAGGACATCGGCAGCCGCGTCGAGCGCGGCGAGGTGCTGGCCGAGATCGAATCGCCCGAGCTCGACCAGCAGCTCACGCAGGCGATGGCCGCGCGCGAGCAGGCGTCGTCGAGCCTGGAGCTCGCGAAGAGCACGGTCGAGCGCTGGGAGAGCCTGCGCAAGAAAGACGTGGTCTCGCAGCAGGACCTCGACGAGCGCCGCAGCAGTGCCGCGCAGGCGCGCGCCAACCTGGCCGCGGCCGACGCCAACGTGCAGCGGCTGCGCCAGCTCGAGGGCTTCAAGCGCGTGGTGGCGCCGTTCGCCGGCGTGATCACGCGGCGCAACGTCGACGTGGGCGACCTGATCGACATGAGCGGCAAGCCGCTGTTCACGCTGTCGCAGACCGATCCGCTGCGCGTCTACGTGAACGTGCCGCAGTCGTATGCGCAGCTGGTGAAGGCGGGGCAGCCGGTGGTCGTCACGCAGGGCGAGTTGCGCGGGCAGAGCTTCAAGGGCACGGTGGCGCGCACCGCGGCGTCGATCGACACCGGCACGCGCACGATGCAGGTCGAGATCGCGCTGCCGAACCCGGATGGCACGCTGCTGCCCGGCGCCTACGTGCAGGTGTCGCTGCCGCTGGCGGCCAGCCAGGCGGTGCTGGTGCCGGCGAATGCGCTGCTGTTCCGCGCCGAGGGCACGCGCGTCGCGCTGGTCGACGCGAGCGGCCGCGTGACGCTGCGCGCGGTGACGCTCGGCCGCAACTACGGCGAGAACGTCGAGGTGCTCGACGGCCTGGCAGCAAACCAGCGGCTGGTGCTGAATCCGTCGGACTCGCTGACCGATGGCGACGAGGTCGCGATCGCACCGGCAGCCAAGGACGCGGCGCCGGCCAAGGGGGCGCTGTGACGCGGCGACTCGCGGTCGTGTCGGCAGCGCTGCTGCTGGCAGCGTGCGCGGCCGGCCCGGACTACCAGCCGCCGAAGCCCGACATGCCCGTCACCTGGGCGCTCGATGCGCCGTGGCGCACCGCCTCGCCCGACGACGCGGCCGCCAAGGGCCCGTGGTGGCTGCGCTTCGGCGACGCGCAGCTCGATGCGCTGGAGCAGCGCGCGCTGGCCGGCAGCCCGACGC
>NZ_JBFUGN010000968.1:0-2306 GCF_056402895.1 Rhizobacter sp. P3_B12
CTCTGGCATCGCCAGACTGAAAGTTGAATCGTCGAATGGACGCTTCCGCTTTGAGCCACAGTATCCCGTGAAGGTCACCGCGACCGGTGAGGCATTCGGTGAGACATGCGTCTGGACGCTATCAAAAGCAAGTCAAGTCGACCACGCACAACAGTCGGGCCAATCACCTGGGCACGCTTGGCAACTTCTTCAGAAACGCGCGAACTCCTCAGCCGATTCAGCTCCTGCAACGCTAAATCTTCCGGTTGTGGCGTTCTACCGAGCAAATCGAAGCTGGAGTCAGGCTCAGCCGCACGAAATGCAGGCTGCGACACAACGCAACGCCAGGACGGACGGCTACTCAAGCTGGTGGGACGCATCTCGTGATTCGTCGTCGTTGCAAGGCTGGGTCATTGCAAAGTGCTTGGAGCGATTTCAGACCTCATCGGAGACCTCAATCGCGTTCGACGACATTGACAATGATGAGCTTGCCCTCGTCAATAAGGCGCTGGCAGCGGCCGTCGAGGATGTCAAAGGTTTGAGGTATGACCTCAAACAGAAGAGTCTTCTGATCGAGTGGCGCAGTCCGGTTAACGCAGAGCGCGGCCCAACACCTTTCGAAACCCTCAGCGACGGGCAGCGCGCGGTTATTGCCCTCGTCGCAGACATCGCGCGCCGCATGTGCTTGTTGAATCCGCAGCTTGGAGAAGAGGTTACGACCAAGACACCAGGCGTGGTCTTGATCGACGAACTCGACATCCACCTACACCCCCGCTGGCAGCGCAACGTGACCATGGGACTCAAGGCGGCATTCCCCTCGGTTCAATTCATCGTCGCCAGCCACTCCCCGCAAGTGCTGGGTGAACTTCGCCCCGAGGAGATCATTTTGCTGAGAGCCGGAGGCACAGACCATCCTCAAGTCAGCTACGGGTTGGATTCGAGCAGAGTGCTTGAGGAACTTATGGGCGCGACTGCCCGTACCTCAGACGTCGAAGAGGCCCTGTCCGAGCTGTTTGCCTCTCTTGAGCGCAATGAACTCGAAATCGCTCGAGGGCGGTTGACGACGTTGAAGCGCTTAGCACCGGGCATCGCCGAAATCGGTGGAGCCGAAGCCCTGCTGAAGCGCAAAGAGGTGCTCGGCCGATGAAGTACGTCACGAAGCAGCAGTCCCCGGAGCTGTTCGAGTCGTGGAAAGCAAAGGAAAGTGAAGACTGGATACCCACTTTCGAGGCCCTGCAGAAGCCCGAGAAGCCCGCACTGCTGCATGCGCTGCTTTCGGAGCAGGGCTGGGTGTGCTGCTACTGCGGACGCGGCGTGTCGATGACCGACAGCCACATTGAGCACTTCCGCCCGCAGGTTCTGCGGCACGACCTGGAACTGGCCTACGAGAACCTGCACGCCTCATGCATCCGGGAGACGAATCCCGGGATGCCGCTTCACTGCGGTCACGCAAAAGGACACGGCTTCGACGAAGAGCGCCATATCTCCCCGCTGGATGCCGGCTGCGAGGAGCGCTTCCTCTACACGCTACGGGGTGAGGTCCTGGCCGCAGACCGTTCAGACAGCGCCGCCGAGTACATGCTGGACCTCCTGGCCCTGGACATCCCATTCCTTCGCAATCGCCGCGAAGAGGCCTTGAGCATCTTCAGCGCCGATTTCCTCAACTCCGTCACCGCTCAGGAACTGCGGATGCTGCGCGATGCATTTCGAAGGCCGGATGCGCAGGGGCGTGCGCCGAGCTTCGGACATGTCGTGGCGCGGTATGCCGAGCAGTGCCTTTCGGACAGCACGGCCGCGAACGACAACGCCCCTGCCGGAACGTAGGCAGGCCTCAACTCCCCATCCCCGCGGCCCGCAACACCCGCGCGCACACCCGCAGCGTCTCCGCCGGCGACGACGGCTTCGCGATGTGCGCGCTGAAACCCTGCTCGATCGCACGCTGCCGGTCCTCGGGCCGCGCGAAGGCGGTCAGCGCGATCGCCGGCACGCCGCTGGTGCGGCGCACCTGCCGCAGCAGGGTGTAGCCGTCGATGTTCGGCATGCCGATGTCGCACAGCATCAGCGTGAAGGCCCTGCTGCCCACCAGCGCCAGCGCGGCCTCGGGACTGTGGGCCGCCACCGCATCGACACCGTACTGCGTGAACGCCGCCACCAGGATCGTCCCGGCATCGATGTCGTCGTCCACCACCAGCACGCTGGCGCCCTTCAGCGCGAGCAGCTCGTCGCCCGGCGGCAGCTCGTCCGGCATGGCCTCGGAACCTCCGGCCGGCGCGCCCTGCAGTGGCGAAGGCATGCGCAGCGGCAGCGTCACCGTGAAGCTGGTGCCC
>NZ_JBFUGN010000969.1:0-2304 GCF_056402895.1 Rhizobacter sp. P3_B12
GGGTTCACCGTCACCGCCGTCGCCAGCGACACACGGGTTCACCGTCACCGCCGTCGCCAGCGACACACTGCCGAGAAACCCCTTCTGCGTGTAGCCGTAGTTCACCGTCAGCCCGGTCGGCCACGTCTGCGTYGCCTGCCGGCCGTTCGCGTCATAGCTCAGCGCGCTCGCAAAACTCGGCCCGTTCGCCACGGTCGTGCGGTTGCTGACCAGCCGCCCCAGGCTGTCGTACACCCACTGCCGGCTGAGGTTCGTGTTGGCAGTCGTCGCGCACAGCTTGCCGATGCCCGTCGCGCAGCTGTCGTACGTCCAGGTGCTCTGGTACTCCGGCTCGATGCGTTGTTGGATGCGCCCGAGCACGTCGTAGGCCATCGTCGTCTGGCTGCCGCGCTGCTTCTGCAGCGGGTTCTGCTGCCACACCGCCTGGCCCAAGGCGTCATAGTGGTACTCGAGCATCCCGGCGTCCGGGTCGGTCAGCTTGAGCTTGCGACCCCGGATGTCGTACGCGATCTGCACGGTGTTCTGCAGCGCGTCCTTCGTCGTGACGAGGTTGCCGAAGGCGTCGTGCTGATGGACGAGTTGCGCGCCCTGCGCATCGGTGATGCGGATCGGGCGGCCCTCCACGTTGCGTTCTTCGAGTCGGGTGTGCCCCTGGTCGTCGATGGTGGTCGTCTGCAGCGCGCCGTAGACCACGGCCGACAACCGCGCCCGGCGGCTGCCCCGGTTGCTGAAGCCCACGCTCGGCTGGTTGCCCTGGGGGTCGGCCGTGTAGGTGCGGACCACGCGGCCCAGCGCGTCGTATTCCGAGCGCGAGAGCCCCACGTCGGCGCTGCCGCCGCTGGTCGACGAGCCGCTGTCCAGGAAATACGGCTGCGTCTGCAGCATCACCTGCCCCAGGTCGCCGTACTCGGTGTCGGTCGCGATCAGGCGGTTCGTGCCGCCGGGTTGCGTGGCGCCGTCGAAGGCTTCGGTGACTTGCCGAAGCACTCGGCCCACGCGGTCCAGGTACTTGCGGGTGAAAGGGCCGTTCTTGACGCCCTCCGTGCCGCTCGCATCGCGCGGCTCCGCGTGCACGAACTTCACCGCATCGGTCGGGATCTCCGCCGCGCCGGGGCTCGGGCACGTCGGGCTGTTCGTTGCGCTGTCGACCCGACCCGCGATGTAGCAGTGCGCCGTGATCGACCGTGTGCCGTCGGCGCGGATCTCGCGCGTCGCGCGGCCCAGATCGTCGTATTCCCAGCGCGTGGTCAGCCCGTTCGGGCCGGTCTTGCTCAGCACCGTGCCGAAGCGGGGATCTACCGTCTGCGCCTCACCGTGCAGCAGCGCGTTCTTGCGCTCGCTCGGCAGGCTGCCCGCGGGCACCTTGATGCTCTGGCCGGCGACCATCACCGTCTGCGTGGCAAAGGTCGTCGTGCTCGTGCGCGCCGTGAAGAGCGCTTCGCCACTCGCACCCGGGCAGTTCTCCTGCCGCGTGCTGATGCGGTTGCCCGCCGGGTCGTAGCCGTAGGTTGTCAGCACGCACAGCTTCGGGTCGTCGGGCTCGACCTTCTCGGTCTCCACCAGGCCGTCGGCGCGGTAGGTGGTGCTCACCGTCTTCGTGTAATGGAAGGGATCAATCGGTGGCTGGACTTGCGCATGCGCCATCGCTTGCACCCAAGCGGCGCCCGCGAACACCACCAACCGGGCCAGCCGCTTCATGTGCATCGGCGCAATCTTTTGCGCGTTCATTTGCATGGTCTTCACAGGCAGGTCCCCTTCACGATGGCCTTGCTCGTCGTCTGGGTGCCGAACGCGTTCTTCACGCTGAAGTTCACCGTGCGCGCGGTGCATCGGTCGTAGATCCACTGGAAGGTGCAACTCCCTGGTGACGCGGCCACGCTGCCGCCCACGGTGCAGGTGCTCGTGCCGGCCGATCCCGCATCGCTCTGAGTCACCGCCGTGATCGTCTGCGCCGCGTTGTACGGGTTGGCCACCGTCAGCGTGATCGTCGTGTACGTGGTCGTCGAAGTCGCTGCCGTGCTCAGGTTGAACAGCGCGCCGGGAATGGTCTGCACCGTGCCGCTGGCCGTGGTCGACGCATTCACAGTCGCCCCTACCGTGCTCACCGTCTGGCTGAAGCTCGTCAAGCTGCCGGTGGCCAGCTGAACCGCCATGGTGCACGCCAGGCCAGGCGCCACATTGGTACAGCTGTTGCCCACCACACTCAACACGCCAGGCAAGCCAGACAAGCCCGACAGCGCCATCGGCACGTTGCCGTCGTTGCGCCACGCGATCACGTTCTGCGGCACCGCCGAGTTCTGGTTC
>NZ_JBFUGN010000970.1:0-2298 GCF_056402895.1 Rhizobacter sp. P3_B12
AGCACCGCCTGGGCCGCCTGCTGGCGACGCTGGGCACCTCCGGCGCCTTGCTGGCCACCGCCCCGCTCGCGCAGGCCGGCGAGTACCTGCTGACCGACCTCGGCGGCTTCGGCGGCGACTGGATCGGCATGGTCGCGACCGGCCTGAACGACAGCGGCCAGGTGGTCGGCTATGCCTATGCGCGCGGCAACAACGGCTGGTCGTCCGACGACACCTACATGGCCTTCGTGACCGGCGCCAACGGCATCGGCCTGACCAGCATCCCGACGCTGGGCGGCAGCTGGAACAAGGCGTCCGCCATCAACAACCAGGGCTGGGTCGTCGGCACCTCGTCGATCAACGCCGACAACGGCGACGCACCGGACGACACCCGCGCCTTCGTGATGCAAGGCCCCGGCGCCACGCCGCGCAGCCTCGGGTCGGCCGGCAACAGCACGGCGTCGAAGATCAATGCCGGCGGCCAGGTCACCGGCAACTTCATCAACGCCGACGGGCTGCAGCGCGGATTCGTCACCAAGCCGGGCGCCGGCGCCATCCAGCCGATCGGCACGCTGGGCGGCGCGACCTCGACGGCCAACGGCATCAATGCCGCCGGCACGGTGGCGGTCAATGCAGAGAACCGCGTGCGCGGCGACCCGACGGAGCCGGTGCGCTCGCGCGGCGCGCTGGCCGACGCGAGCAACCAGGCGCTGACCGAGGTGAAGGTTCCCGGCTACGACTACGACAACATCGACACGATCTCTGGCGTTTCAGACATCAACGACCGCGGTCAGGTGCTGAGCGGCGCCGCGAGGTTCTATGGCCCGGACGGCGGTGTCTTCCTCACCCAAGCAAACGGTGCCGTGAAGAGGATCGACCTGGAGCAGCTGGTCACGTTCCAGGGGGGTCGGGAGGAGTTCTATGCGGGGGGCAGCGCGATCAACAACCTGGGCCAGATCGCGGGCAGTTACACCTTCTCGCCCTACCTCTATTCCCATGCCTTCATCACAGGCCCGAACGGCAGCGACCCGGTCGACGTCAACGACCTGACGTTCGTCAATGCCGACCCGTCGTTCAACGACCTCTTCCTGTACGCGAGCGAAATCAACGACCGCGGGCAGTTCATCGTCACCACGCTCGGCAGCCGCGCGTTCCTGGTGACGCCGGTGCCGGAGCCGGCGGTGGTGCTGATGATGGTGTGCGGGCTCGCGTGGGTGTGCTGGCGGCGGCGCGGCAGCGTCCCGGATTGGCATCCGGGCTACCGATTCACGGCTTGATCAGCAGGCAGACCGCGCGCGCCTCGATCGCTTCGAGGCGGCCGACCGGGCCCATCTTCTCGGCCGTCTTGGCCTTCACGTTGACCCGGTCGACATCGAGGCCGAGCGCACCGGCCAGGCGCTGGCGCATCGTCAGGATGTGCGGCGCCATCTTCGGCTGCTGCGCAACGATGGTGCTGTCGACATTGGCGATCTCCCAGCCCTCGGCCCGCACGCGGCGCGCCGCCTCGGCGAGCAACGCGAGCGAATCGGCGCCGTGGAACTGCGGGTCGGTGTCGGGGAAATGCTTGCCGATGTCGCCGAGCGCGGCGGCACCGAACAGCGCATCGGTCAGCGCATGGCACAGCGCATCGGCATCGGAATGGCCGAGCAGCCCGTGCGTGTGCGGGATCTCGACGCCGCCCAGCACCAGCTTGCGGTCGGCCACCAGCTGGTGCGTGTCCCAGCCCTCGCCGATGCGCATCGCCGGCAGCTTGTTGCGGTTCGGATTCATCAGCGCGTCCTCAGCAGTCGTTCGGCCAACGCGAAGTCGTCCGGGTAGGTGATCTTCAGGTTCTCCAGCGCGCCGCGCACCAGCAGCGGCGAGCGGCCCTGCGCCTCGATCGCGCTCGCCTCGTCGGTGACCTGGTCGCCGGCATGCAGCAGCGCCTCGCGCAGCCGGCCGATGCGGAACATCTGCGGCGTCTGCGCCTGCCACTTGTGGCGACGCTCCAGCGTGGCTTCGCTGCGGCCCTGCACCTCGTGCTTCAGCGTGTCGGCCAGCGGCAGCGCCAGCAGGCCGCCGACCGCATCGTGCAGGCACACGTCGATCAGGCGGTCGATCCACTCGGGGCGCACCAGGCAGCGCGCGGCATCGTGCACCAGCGCCCAGTCGTCGGCGTGTGCACCGCGCGCCAGCAGCTCGGCCAGGCCGTTGGCCACCGTCTGCGCGCGGGTCTCGCCGCCGACGCGCGCGGCCCAGCCGGTGAAGGCCGGCGCGTGCGATTCGAATGCGGTGTCGGTGGGGCTCAGCACGACCAGCACGTTCGCGAGCCGCGCCACC
>NZ_JBFUGN010000971.1:0-2294 GCF_056402895.1 Rhizobacter sp. P3_B12
AGCCCAGCCGCGCGATCTCCACCAGCAGCGCGATGCGCCGCGCGCCGGCCAGGCTCTGGCCGCCGAGGTTCAGCGTGAGCTCGGCACCCAGGGTCAGTTCGTCAGCCACTGACCACTCCCTCGCGCAGCTGCAGCACCTGTTCGCCGAAGCGGCCCAGGTCATCCGGGTCGTGCGTGATCATCACGAGCGGGATGTCGATCTGCGACAGCAGCCGGTCCAGCTCGTCGCGCGTGCGCTCGCGAAGCGCCGGGTCGAGCGCGGAGAACGGCTCGTCGAGCAGCAGCGCGCGTGGCCCGTTGACGAGTGCGCGCGCGAGCGCGGTGCGCTGGCGCTGGCCACCCGACAGCTGGTGCGGCAGCTGCGATGCCACCGGCGACAGCTCCAGCGCCGCGAGCCAGCGCTCGACCGGCTCGCCGCCCACGTCGCGTGGCGGGTTGCGCCAGCCGCGCTGCAGCCCAAACGCGATGTTCTGCCGCACGTTCAGCTGCGGGAACAGCGCGTAGTCCTGGAACAGGTAGCCGAAGCGGCGCTGCCGGGCCGGCACCAGGAGGCGCGCGCCGCTGTCGAACAGCGTCTCGCCGTTGAAGGCGATGCGCCCGGCATCCGGCCGCAGCAACCCGGCGATCGCCTGCAGCGTCAGCGTCTTGCCGGCGCCCGACGGCCCGTAGATCACCGTGCGCCGCGCCTGCGACGTGAAGTGCACCTGCAGCTCGAAGCGCCGCTGCGGGCTGCTGACCGTCTTGCGGATGTCGACCTCGAAGCTCATCGCACCATGCTCCCCCGCAGCAGTCGACCGGCCAGCAGCAGCACGACGATGCAGGTCAGCGACGTGATCGCGACCAGCACGTTGGCCACGCCGTCCTGCCCCGCCTGCACCGCCTCGTAGACCGCGACCGACAGCGTCTGCGTGCGCCCCGGGATGCTGCCGGCCACCATCAGCGTCGCGCCGAATTCGCCGAGCGAGCGCGCGAACGACAGCAGCAGCCCGGCCAGGATGCCGCGCCACGCGAGCGGCAGCGTGATGCGGAAGAACACCGCTGCCTCCGACAGCCCGAGCACGCGGCCGGCGTTCTCGAGCTGCGGCTCGACGCCCTCGAAGGCCGCGCGCGCCGCCTTCAGCACCAGCGGCAGCGCGACCACGCTGGCCGCGATCACCGCGCCCTGCCAGGTGAAGATCAGCTGGATGCCGAAGTGCTCGTACAGCCAGGCGCCGAGCCAGCCGCGCTTGCCGATCAGCACCAGCAGGTAGTAGCCGAGCACGGTGGGCGGCAGCACCATCGGCAGCGTGAGGATCGCATCGAGCAGCTCGCGCCCCGGGAAGCGCCCGCGCGCCAGCAGGAAGCCGAGGCCGACGCCGAGCACCMGGTCGATCAGCGTGGCCCAGCCCGCCACCTTCAGCGACAGCGCGAGCGGGATCCACGCCGACTCCGCGGCGTTCACGGCTTCTGGAAGCCGTAGCGCGCCAGCACCGCCTGGCCGGCCGGCGACAGCAGGTAGTCGGCGAAGGCGCGGGCGGCGGCCGGGTTCGGACTGCCGGCGACGAGGGCCACCGGGTAGCGGATCGGGGTTTCGGTGGGCACGGTGAGCGCCACCTTGACCTTGCCCTTCAGCAGCGCGGCGTCGGTGCCGTAGACGAAGCCGGCCTCGGCCTCGCCGCGCGCCACGTAGTCGAGTGCCTGGCGCACGTTCTGCGCATAGACGGCCTTGGGTTCGAGCTCGGCCCACAGCTTCGCGGCCTGGAGCGCGCCCTTCGCATAGCGGCCGGCGGGCACGCCGCTCGGCTGGCCGAGCRCGATGCGCGTGACGCCGGGCTGCTTCAGGTCGGCCAGCGCGGCCAGCGCCAGCGTGCTGTCGGATGGCGCGATCATCACCAGCGAGTTGCTGACGAAGTCGCGGCGCGAGCCGGCGGCCAGCAGCTGCTGCGCCTGCGCGCGGTCCATGGTCTCCTGGTCGGCCGACGCGAACACGTCGACCGGCGCGCCCTTCGCGATCTGCGCCAGCAGCGCGTCGGAGGCCGCGAAGTTCAGCAGCAGCTGGGTGCCCGGGTTCTGCGCCTCGAAGGCGGGGGCCAGCTCCTTGAAGGCGTTGGTGAGGCTGGCGGCGGCCGAGACGGTCAGGTCGGCGGCATGGGCGCCGAGGGTCAGGACCGAGAAGGCCGCGGTCAGCAGGCGGGCAGCGAGGCGCATGGGGGTGCTACGGCGTGGAAGACCTCGAAATGTACTTCACTACATAACGAATGGCTTGGTTCGCGTTGGCGTCGCGCGCGCAAAGGCGCGGGCGGGGAGTCTGGGGC
>NZ_JBFUGN010000972.1:0-2291 GCF_056402895.1 Rhizobacter sp. P3_B12
GGCAGTGCCTCTTCGAAGGCGTGCGCGGCGTGCGCTACGGCAGCGGCAGCAGCTTCGTCTACGGCAGCTTCAACGGCAGCGTCGACTGCAACAACGCGACCTTCGGCGACCCGGTGCCGAACGTCGTGAAGCACTGCGAGCTGAGCGACACCGAGCGGCCGCCGGCGATCGGCATCTGGGCGCCGTGCGCATTGGAGGGCCAGAGCTGCAGCTTCGACCGCACGCGGACCGTGGCCTACGGCGCACAGTCGTCGTACCGCTTGCTGACGCGCAGCGGCCCGGTGGCCTGCGACAACGCGACCTTTGTCGACCCGATCGTCGGGGTGGCCAAGCGCTGCTGGGTGGGCATCCTGCCGCAGAACCCGGGCTTCGAGTCGCCGGGGGTGGCGACGGGCAACGGCGTGCAGTACGGCGCGGCGAACGCGGCCTGGACCTTCTCGCCGGAGAGCGGCACCAGCGGCTCGGGCCTGCAGAAGAACGGCAGCGCGTTCGGYGCGGCGGCCGCGCCGGAGGGCCTGCAGACGGCCTTCGTGCAAAGCGGTGGGGCGATGAGCCAGGGCCTGGCCGACCTGTCGGCGGGGCGGTACGCGGTGCGTTTCAAGGCGGCGCGGCGGGGTTGGAGCTTCGGCGGCGTGCAGGCCCTCGGCGTCTACCTCGACGGCAACCTGCTGGGCAGCTTCACGCCGGGGTCGACGCAGTTCGAGTCGTTCACGACCCCGCCGATCGCGCTCGGTGCCGGCGCGCACACGCTGCGTTTCGCGGGCCAGAACACCACCGGCGACAACACCGCCTTCGTCGACGAGGTCGTGCTGCTGAACTATTGAGGCGAGGTATTGAGCCAACGTCACGCCCCTGTCATGGCGCCCCGCGATCATCTGGCAGCTCGGGGAGTCGTGGAGGGAGACCCATGCGTCGTCGTTGGAAGGCGTGGCTGCTGTGTGCGGCCACGCTGCTGGGTTCTGTCGCGGCCCAGGCCGGGCCCGTGCCTGCCGATCTGAAGTTCCGCGAGTTCTTCCAGCTGCCGGTCGGGCCACGCGGCCTCGCGCCCAGCGCGCGCCTGCTGTCGCTCGACGGCCAGCCGGTGCGCATCACCGGCTACCTGGCGCACCAGGATGCTGCGACCGCCGCCCCCGGCATCGCGCTGCTGACGCCGCTGCCCGTCTCGCTCGGCGACGAGGACGAGAGCTTCGCCGACGACCTGCCCGCCTCCACGCTCTACCTGCACCTGGCCGGCCCGCTCGCTGCGCGGACCATCTCGTACCGCCCCGGCCTCGTCTCGCTGACCGGCACGCTGCAGGTCGGCGCGCAACGCGAGGCCGACGGCCGCGCCTCGTTCGTGCGCCTCGTGCTCGACCCCGAATCCGCATCCGTTCTCCTGGAGTCCCCGAAATGAACCGCCTCGCCGTTGCCGCCCTCCTGCTCGCCGCTGCCGCCGCCCAGGCCGCGCCGAATGTCACGCGCCTCGTGCCGCCGAGCGAACTGTTCACGTCGAACGACCCGAACCCGCCGGTGATCGCGCGCTTCCTGCCCGGCCAGCGCTTCGACCTGCAGGCCACCGTGCGGCTGGACGCCGGCACCACGCTCGCCGCGTTCGAGTTCGCGGTCGACGGCGTGGTGCTGAAGCCGGCCTCGGCCGTCACCAGCGTCGTGACGACCGGCCTGAGCCTGCCGGCCGGCAGCAACGCGGCCGTCGTCTCGCAGCGCGCCTACTCCAACGCGAAACCCGGCATCCACAAGCTGACCGTCAACGCGACGCAGAGCGACGGCCAGCGCGTCAGCGCCACCGGCAACTTCGAGGTCGTCGCGCTGACCGGCGCGGGCCGCAAGGCGAAGAACATCATCATCCTGCTCGGCGACGGCATGGGCGCGGCCCACCGCACCGCGGCGCGCATCATGGCCAAGGGCTATGCGCAGGGCAAGGCGCATGCGGCGCTCGCGATGGACACCTTCCCGAACACCGGCATGGTGATGACCTCGTCGCTCGACGCGATCGTCACCGACTCGTCGCCCGGCATGTCGAACTACGTGACCGGGAACAAGGCCGCGAACAACCAGGAAGGCGTGTTCCCCGACGACACCGCCGACGCGTTCGACAACCCGCGCGTCGAGTACCTGTCGGAGTACCTGCACCGCACCCAGGGCAAGGCGCTGGGCATCGTGACCACCGCCGACGTGTTCGATGCGACGCCGGCCGCCAACGCGGTGCACACCTCGAACCGCGGCAACGGCACCGGCATCGTCGACCAGTTCCTCGACGACCGCGGGCTGACCGGCCTGTCGGTGCTGATGGG
>NZ_JBFUGN010000973.1:0-2283 GCF_056402895.1 Rhizobacter sp. P3_B12
TTGCTGAACCAGACCTCGGCCTGCAGGCGCGAGATGTGGCGTTCCGGGTCGGGCAGGGCGAGCGTGTTCGTGTCGGAACGGCCGATCGTGCCACCGCGTTCATCGAAGTGGCCCGTGATCGACTGAGACAGGGTCTCGTTCTTCAGGGTATGGGCGCGTATCACCAGGATCATGAGGGCTCCGACAGCGAGGCAGGCACGCCCGCCGAGCGGAGCCGGCGCGCCTGAAGCCGGTTTATCCGCCGGGCGCCCGGGATTGGCAATCAACGAAAGTCATGCGGCTGTCGTGGAAGGGCTGGGAAACGATTGCTGAAAAGGATTGCCAGATGACTTTCGTTCATTGAGACTTTGCGTCCCCCCAGGCACTGTGCCGTGCCATGCCAGAAGACGACTATCCCGACCGCCCGTTCGAAGATGACGAGACCACCCGCGTCATCACCCATTCCAGCGCCAGCCTCAAGACGAGCCCGCTGAACGCGGCTGCGGCCGTTGCGTCGGCCGACACGCTGCCGGCCGCTGCGCCGGGAAGTGAGTCTGCGCGCCGCAGCGCGCCGGCCGCCAGTCCGGCGGCGCCGCGCCAGGTCGGCCGCTACCAGATCACAGAGCGCATCGGCCGCGGCGGCATGGCGAGCGTCTACCGCGCGCACGACCCCGGCATCGACCGCACCATCGCGATCAAGTTCCTGCACGCCGCCTATTGCGAGGAAGAGGAGTACCGCGCCCGCTTCCTGCGCGAGGCGCGCGCCGCCGGCATGCTGTCGCATCCGAACATCGTCACCGTGCACGACGTGGGCGAGATCGAGGGCCGGCCGTACATGGCGATGGAGCTGATCGAGGGCGAGCCGATGAACGAGCTGATGTCGCGCCTCGGCCCGATGCCGATCCGCGACACGCTGGTGATCGTGCTGCAGCTGGCCAAGGCGCTCGACTACGCGCACGGCAAGGGCATCGTGCACCGCGACATCAAGCCGTCGAACATCATGGTGCTGAAGGGCACCAGCACCGTGAAGGTGACCGATTTCGGCATCGCGCACGTGACCACGGGGGCGTCGTCGACGCACCAGACGCGTGTCGGCGACGTGCTCGGCACGCCGCAGTACATGTCGCCCGAGCAGACCAAGGGCTCGAAGGTCGACGGCCGTTCCGACCTGTTCTCGGTCGGCATCATCCTGTACCAGATGCTGAGCGGCGCCGCGCCGTTCCAGGGCGACAGCATCGTGGCGCTCGCGATGAAGATCGCCACCGAGGAGCCGACGCCGATCGAGAAGCTGCGCACCGATTTGCCGCTGGGCGTGCGCCGCATCGTCGAGCGCTGCCTGGCCAAGCAGCCGGAGCGCCGCTTCCAGACCGGCCAGGAGCTGGCCACCGAGATCAGCAAGGCGATGCGCAACATCGAGGATGAAGCGCGCGAGAAGGAAAAACCCCGCATCCTGCCGCTGCGCCTGAAGTGGGCGCTGATGATGGGCGCCATCGTGTTCGCGGTGATGGCGGTGACCGGCACGGTCGTCAACCGGCAGCAGACGGCCGCGATGATGGGTCAGGTGACCGATTACGGCGCATCGCTCAGCCGCTTCATCGCGGCGCAGAACGCGGTGTCGGCGCTGGCCGACGAATGGGTGGCGGTCGAGGTGTCGGTGGGCGAGGTCATGAAGACGCGCGATTTCACGAGCGTCAGCGTGGTCGACCGGGCCGGTGTGGTGCGGGCGTCGAGCGATGCGGCGAGCGTGGGCCAGCCGTACAAGGCGCGCGGCGGCGAGCTGCTGGGCACGCGTGCCGGCGGCGTCAGCGTGACGCGCGTGCTCGACGACAACGACAACGTGCTGGTGTTCGAGGCGCCGATGACCTTCCAGGGCAAGGCGGTCGGCCGGGTGGCGCTGGGCATCCCCGAGAAGCCGCTCGCGCAGGTGGCGCGGCTGAGCCTGACGCTGATGATCGTGCTGGTGATCGTCACGGTGCTGGCGGTGGCGGTGGCGATGTACTTCGYCGCGAACTGGTTCGCGCGGCCGATCAAGCTGGTGGGCGACTCGATGCGCGAGATTGCGCAGGGCCGTTTCGAGCATCGCATCCGCGAGGAGCGCACCGACGAGTTCGGCCAGCTGTACAAGGGTTTCGACGCGATGGCGCAGGCCCTGCAGGAGCGTTACGTGCCGACGCAGGACACCGCGGCCGAGACGCAGCGCGTGGCCGCGAGCTTTGCCAGCACGATGGCGCCGCTGAAGCGGCCGCCGGCCGCGGATTCGAAGAAGCCTTCATGAGGGAGCAGTCGATGCAAGCACTTCAGCGC
>NZ_JBFUGN010000974.1:0-2282 GCF_056402895.1 Rhizobacter sp. P3_B12
CGTCAACGCCGGCACGCTGGCGGTCGCGCAGACGGTGGCCCTGCCGCGCGCCTCGCAGCCGTTCGGCCTGGCCTTCGCACCGGATGGCAGCGCGGCCTATGTCGCGCTCGAAGGCAGCGGCCAGCTGTTGAAGCTGAACGCCTCGACCGGCGCGACGCTCGGCAGCGTGGCGGTGGGTGCGAACCCGCGGCACGTCTCGGTGACGGCGGCGAGCGATCGCGTGCTGGTGTCGCGCTTCGTCTCGCCGGCGCTGCCGGGCGAGGGCACGGCCGCCGTGCAGACGGCCGTCAGCGGCGTGAAGAAGGGCGGCGAGGTGGTCGTCGTGACGGYAGCCATGGCGGTGGAGCGCACCGTGGTGCTGCAGCACAGCGACAAGCCCGACAGCCTGCTGCAGGGCCGTGGCATCCCGAACTACCTGGCGCCGGCGGTGATCTCGCCGGACGGCAAGAGCGCCTGGGTGCCGTCCAAGCAGGACAACCTGCTGCGCGGCACGCTGCGCGACGGCAGCAACCTCGATTTCCAGAACACGGTGCGCGCGATCAGCTCGCGCATCGACCTGGTGGGCTGGGCCGAGGACTACACCGCGCGCATCGACCACGACAACTCCGGCGTCGGCAGCGGCGCGGTGTTCCACCCGACCGGTGCCTACCTGTTCGTCGCACTCGAGACGAGCCGCGAGGTCGCGGTGGTCGATCCGGTCGCGAAGGCCGAGATCTACCGCTTCCCGGCGGGCCGTGCACCGCAGGCGGTGGCGGTGTCGGCCGACGGGCTGAAGCTGTACGTCAACAACTTCATGGACCGCACGCTCGGCGTCTACGACCTGGCGCGGCTCGTGAACTTCGGCGAGCTGAACCTGCCGCTGCTCGCGAACGCCGGGGCGGTCGGCACCGAGAAGCTCGCGGCCACCGTGCTGGTGGGCAAGAAGCTGTTCTACGACGCGGCCGACACGCGGCTGGCGCGCGATGCCTACATGAGCTGCGCGTCGTGCCACAACGATGGTGGGCAGGACGGCCGCACCTGGGACTTCACCGGCCTCGGCGAGGGCTTGCGCAACACCATCTCGCTGCGCGGGCATGCCGGTGCGCAGGGCAACCAGCACTGGACCGGCAACTTCGACGAGATCCAGGACTTCGAGGGCCAGATCCGGAACTTCGCGCTCGGCACCGGGCTGATGAGCGATGCGCAGTTCAACACCGGCACGCGTTCGCAGCCGCTGGGCGATCGCAAGGCGGGCGTCAGCGCCGACCTGGACGCGCTGGCGGCGTATGTGGCGTCGCTGAAGGCGAGCGATGCGAGCCCGTACCGCAACGCCAACGGCACGCTGACGGCCGATGCGCTGGCCGGGCAGGCGCTGTTCCGCGGCGCGGGCGGTTGCCTCGCGTGCCACGGCGGCACCGATGCAACCGACAGCGCCGGCGGCGTGCTGCGCAATGTCGGCACGATCAAGGCGTCTTCGGGCAAGCGGCTCGGCCAGACGCTGACCGGGCTGGACACGCCAACGCTGAAGGGCGCGTGGGCGACAGGGCCGTACCTGCACGACGGCTCGGCCGCCACGCTGCTGGACGTGCTGACCACTGCCAACGCGGCCAACCAGCACGGCGCCGCGGGCAGCCTGACGGCGGCGCAGCGCACGCAGCTGGTGGCCTACCTGCAGCAGCTGGACGACAGCAACGATGCGATCAGCGCGGCGACGATCGGTGGTTTGTCGGTGCTGGACACGGCGAATGCGGCGGACTGGTCGGTGCAGGCCAACCTGCAGGCGGCCGGACTGCAGTTCGGCGACCGCGCCTTCACGATCACCGGGTTGCCGGCGCTGCTGTCGGGTTCCCCCTGGTTGCGCACCGCGAACGATTCGAAGACCTTCACCGGCAACCCGACGGCAAGCTTCACGCTGAACCAGCCGGCGGACGTGTATGTGACGGTGGACGACCGCTTCACCGGCGCGTTCTCGTGGATGGCGGGCTGGTCGAACACCGGGTTGAAGGTGACGACCGACGAGGCGGGCACGGCACGCAGTTTCAGCGTGTGGACGAAGAGCTTCCCGGCCGGGACGGTGAACCTGGGACCGGTGGCTTCTGGAGGGAACAGCATGTACAGCGTGGTGGTGCGGTAGGGGAACGGTGGCGAGCGCACACAAACCGTTCGGACTGAGCCTGTCGAAGTCCTGGTGGCTGGGCGGCAGCCTGGCCTTGTGCGCGGTCGTCGTGTTGGCGGACCCCGGCTCCAACCTGGGCCGCCAGCTCTACCGCGGCGAGGTTCCGCTGCCCGGCACGATCAACGGC
>NZ_JBFUGN010000975.1:0-2279 GCF_056402895.1 Rhizobacter sp. P3_B12
CTCGACGAAAGCCTCGAGCGTCGCCGCGCCCACCAGCTTCTTGCCCGGGTGGCGGGCGACGAATTCGTCGGTGACGGCCGTCGTGCGGTTGAACACGCTGACCTGGAAGCCGTGGCTCTCCACGTTCAGCACCAGGTTCTGGCCCATCACGGCCAGGCCGATCAATCCGAAATCGCTTTTCATGGTGACGTTGGCGCGCAGCGCGAAGACGTTGGGAATGCCGTCCATTTTGACTTCATTCCCGTCACCCTGGCGACGGTCACGGTTTCGGCCACATCCTGTCGATCCAGTCCGACCACGTCTTCAGCCGCGCCGGGTCGGCCCCCATCTGCGTCGCCTTCCACAGCCCGTACTGCTCGGTCTGCTCGGTGGTGGCGCGGTAGTTCACCTGGTTCATGAAGTAGCTGCCGTCGGCCGCCTGCCCGAGCGGCGAGCGCTGCGCATCCAGGCAGTAGCGGAAGCCGGCCCACGGTTCCGGCTCGCCGAGCTGGCTGTTGTTCGGGTCGCAGCGGCGCCAGGCGGTCGCGGCGGTCTGCGAATACAGCATGTTGAACTGGCGGATCGCGCCGTTGACGACGCGCGGGTACAGCCCCGGCGACAGCTCGTCGAGGAAGCGGTACTTCGAGTTGCTCTTGCCGTTGTTCGACGCGGTGTCGATGAAGTTGGTCACCGTCAGGTGCTTGGCCACCTGGCCGCGCCCGTAGCGGCCGCGGTTGGCGAACAGGTCGGGCTGCGCCGGGTCGTACAGCACGATCTCGTTGTTGACGTACTGCGCCGACTTGATGCGCGCCTGCAGCAGCCGCACGTAGTGCGTGTCGTTGGCGGCCTTGGCGGCCGGCGTCGCGGTGCCGACCTTCATGCCCAGGTAGTCGTCGAAGGCGGTCAGGTACGGCCAGTCCATCGAGAAGTTCACCCAGTCGCTCTGCCCGCCGGGGTTCACCGACATCTGCAGCTGGTACCACTGGTTGGTGCGGTAGTACGAGCCGACGATGTTGCCGGACTCCCATGCGTTGAACCACTCGCGTGTGATCTTGCCGGTGCCGTCGGTGTCCTGCTGGTAGATCATGTGCGGCGCGAGGAAGAACAGGCTGACGCTGTTGAACGGCCAGCCGTGTGCCTCGCCGCGGCCCTTCCAGGCGCCGGTGGCGGCGTCCTTGTCGCCGATGAACCATTGCTGGTTGCCTTCCAGGCCATACACCTGGGCCATCTCCCACTGCTTCACTGCGTTCCAGTGCAGCATGCTGGCCACCGAGCGTTCGATGAACGCATTGGTCGTGAAGGCGGCCGGGTTCGCAGCGGTGGTCGCGGCCGAGGCCAGCTTCTGCAGGTTGGCCGCACCGACCTGCGCGCCGTACTGGCCGCTCGCCGCGATGTGGTTGCCGCGCCCGCCGCCCAGGTAGTTGTAGCCCTCCCAGCCGAACAGCGTGAACATCTGCTTGATCTGCACGCGCTCGTCGACCTTCAGGTGGCTCCAGTCGCCGAACACGCCGKTCGGGTTCCTGTGTGCCGTCAGCCACGCGAGCAGCGCCTTGTACTTGCCGTTCGGATCTTTCTTCGCGTCGGCCGCGCTGAACTTCGCGCCGGCCTCGAACGAGCCTTCGGTGGTCGTCGGCCACACGTCGTACGGGTGGGTGGTCGGCAGCCAGGCGTTCCAGTCGGGGAACTGCATCGGGATCTGCATCTCGCGCGCGTTCATCGTCGCGCTCGGGTCCATCACCTTGTCGACCTCGGCCTGCGTCACGCTCAGCGCGCCGGAGAGCGGCTTGCCGAACAGCGCCTTGGTGGCGTCGGTGGCGTTCTCGAGCACCGCCTCCAGCCCGGCACCGGCGGCCCATTGCGTCTCGCAGCCGATGCCGGTGCAGTCGAGGCCCGGGCCCGGCTGGTACGGCGGGTTCCACGGGCGCGCCTTCGCGGCGTGCGGCACGCCCTGCAGCGTGTAGCGCAGGAAGGCGGCGATCTGCTGGCCCTGCGCCTCGCTCAGCCCGTGGTAGCGGCTGCGCTGCACGATCGAGTTGTTCGAGTAGTTGAAGTACTGCAGGTCGCGGCCGTCCTCGGCATGGCACGACGCGCAGGCCGCCTGCAGCTTGCGGCTGACGAGCGGCGATTTGGCGAGCGCACCGCGCGCACTCCACAGCGCGCGGCCGAGTTCGACGTCGCCGGTGAGCGCCTTGCCGGCGTTCTTCTCCACCAGCGGGTCGACGCGCGCCACCGCGTTGCTCGCGAGGCTGGCGCCGGCGTCGTCGCGCAGCTGCAGCTCGAGCACGCGGAAGCCGTTGGTC
>NZ_JBFUGN010000976.1:0-2276 GCF_056402895.1 Rhizobacter sp. P3_B12
CCTCGAAGCCGGCCTTCAGCGCGGCCGCGTAGGCGCCGGGCGCCGGCGGGTTGCCTGGGGGGCGCATGGCACCCACAGCATTCGCGGCGCTCAGGGCGCCGGCTGGTCTCCGGCGCCTGCTTCCTGGGTCTGGCCTTCGGAGGACTCGTCGCCCTGTCCGGCATCGCCGGAGCCCGGGCTGGTCTTGCGAAGCTCCTTCTCCTTCAGCTTCTCTTCCTTCTTCTTTTTCTTGGCCAGCTCGCGCTGGCGCTTTTCGAACGAGTAGTTGGGTTTGGCCATGGGCCGTCCTTTTTCAGCGGATTCGGAACAGGCCCGAGGTTACGCCCTTTTTGGGGGCGCGCGAGGCCCGGGAGTGGATCAGAACGTCAGCGTCTTCACGCCCTGCGCGGTGCCCAGCAGGCAGGCGCCGGCCCGGTTGCGCGCGAAGATGCCGACGGTGACGACGCCCGGCCACTGGTTGATCTCGCGCTCCATCGCCACCGGGTCGATGATGGCCAGGCCGCGCACGTCGAGGATGCTGCAGCCGTTGTCGGTGACGACGCCGGCGCGCAGCTGCGCATCGCCGCCGAGGCCGCGCAGCCGCCGCGCGATCTGCGCGGCCGCCATCGGGATCACCTCCACCGGCACCGGGAAGCGGCCGAGCGTGTCGACGAGCTTCGATTCATCGGCGATGCAGACGAAGTTCTGCGCGATGTCGGCGACGATCTTCTCGCGCGTGAGCGCGGCGCCGCCGCCCTTGATCATGAAGCCGTGGTGGTCGATCTCGTCGGCGCCGTCGATGTAGACCGGGATGGTGTCGACGGCATTGCTGTCGAGCACCGCGATGCCGTGCGCGCGCAGCCGCTCGGAGCTTCGTTCGCTGCTGGAGACGGCGCCGGCGATGCGGTCCTTGATGCCGGCCAGCGCGTCGATGAAGCAGTTCACCGTGGAGCCGGTGCCCACGCCGACGATGCTGCCGGGTTGCACGTAGGCCAGCGCGGCCTGCCCGACGAGGGCCTTCAGTTCATCCTGTGTCATGGCGGAGCGGGTCGTTTGAGACAATCCGCGATTATCCAAGACGCTGGTCCCCGCATTCATCCCATGGCCCTGGTTCCGTACGCCCTCACTCGCCCCTTCCTGTTCGGCCTCGACCCCGAGCAGGCGCATGACCTGACGCTYGGCGCCCTCGCGCGCATCCAGCGCACGCCGCTGATCTGTGCCGTTGCGCAGCCGCAGGTCGACGATCCGGTGACGGTGGCGGGCATCCGCTTTCCGAACCGCATCGGCCTGGCGGCCGGGCTCGACAAGAACGGCCGTTGCATCGACGGGCTGGCCGCGATGGGTTTCGGCTTCATCGAGGTCGGCACCGTGACGCCGCTCGGCCAGCCGGGCAACCCGAAGCCGCGCATGTTCCGCCTGCCGCAGGCGAACGCGCTGATCAACCGGCTCGGCTTCAACAACCAGGGGCTCGAGGCCTTCATCGCCAACGTGAAGCAGGCGCGCTTCCGGGCGCAGGGCGGCGTGCTGGGGCTGAACATCGGCAAGAACGCGGCGACGCCGATCGAGCGCGCGGTCGACGACTACCTGCTGTGCCTGGACGGCGTGTACCCGCATGCCGACTACGTGACGGTGAACATCTCGTCGCCGAACACGAAGAACCTGCGCGCGCTGCAGAGCGACGAGGCGCTGGATGCGCTGCTCTCGGCGGTGCAGGATCGCAGGCAGCAGCTGGCGAAGCAGCACGGCCGCGTCGTGCCGGTGTTCGTGAAGATCGCGCCCGACCTCGACGAGGCGCAGGTCGGCGTGATCGCCGCCACGTTGCGGAAGAACGCGATCGACGGCGTGATCGCGACCAACACAACGATCGCGCGCGATGCGGTGAAGCACCTGCCGCACGGCGAAGAGGCCGGCGGCCTGAGCGGCGCGCCGGTGCTGGCGGCCTCGAACCGGGTGATCGGGCAGCTGCGCGCCGCGCTGGGCGCGGGCTACCCGATCATCGGCGTCGGTGGCGTGCTGAGCGGTGCCGACGCGCAATCGAAGATCGCGGCCGGTGCCGACCTGGTGCAGCTCTACACCGGCTTCATCTACAAGGGGCCGGAGCTGGTCACCGAGGCCGCACGGGCGGTGGGTTCTCTGTCGTCCGTCTAGCCAATTTGAGGGTTGAATTGCTGGCGTAGTTCTGCGCGTGCAAAGGCGCGGGCGGAGGGTGTGGGGCACGCCGGTCGGTGCGGTCATCGCCCCTGGCGGGGCGATGACTCCCCTGCGCCATCTGCTTTCATGAACCGTCGCCGAAACTC